>JBCCUW010000118.1:0-9848 GCA_039196385.1 Pseudomonadota bacterium | reverse complement strand
TGCCGCATTTGATATCTCGCCCATCCCATTGCCGATATCCGATGTATTGGGCGGTTTGCAGACCGGACTCATCGACAGCGTTGGTTCACCGCCCATAGGCACGATTGCACTGCAGTGGCACACCCAGGTTCAGTATGGCCTGGAATTACCTCTGATTTATGTTTATGGCACGCTGGCCATGGCGGACCGCGCCTTTGGCAAACTGTCTGAAGACCACCAGGCAATTGTCCGCAAGCATCTTTCAGCGGCCGTGCAGGCGGTAGACCGCTCCGCACGCAATGACCATCTCAGTGCGCGACAGGCAATCACCAATCAGGGCATAGACTGGCTGACGCCCAACGATGAAGAAATGGCGCAGTGGCTGGACCTGGCGGATAAAGCCCGGGAAGCCACGGTGGCGGACGGTTACATCTCAGCTGACCTCTACGAGCAGGTGGAAATGCTCTTACAGCAGCATCGTGAAGGCGGTTAGCCAGGCGCTGATCTGGTTACGGCGGCTGGAAGACCTGCTGCTGGCGTTGTTGTTGAGCGGCATGATCGGCATGGCCGCTGCTCAGGTGATTCTGCGTAATTTGTTTGATAGTGGCATCCTGTGGGGAGACAGCGCCGTGCGTGTGCTGGTGCTGTGGGTGGCGATGATCGGGGCCATGGTGGCGTCGCGGCAGGACGAACACATCCGCATTGATATTGCCGGTCGGTACATCACCGGCGTCTGCGCCCACACCTCAGTCGGATCGTGAATCTATTTACCTGTGCGGTGCTGGCGCTGTTTGCCTGGAGCAGCTGGCAGTTTGTGCAATTTGAAATTGAAGACCAGACCATTGCCTTTGCCAATGTGCCTGCCTGGATGTGCGAGATCATCATGCCGGTGGGGGCAGGTATCATGGCGCTGCGTTATGCACTGCAAGTGATTAAACCCAAATGATCTGGCTGGCCGTTGCCTTTTTGTTGTTGATGGCGGCTGCCGGAGCACCGCTTTTTGCGGTGTTGATGGGTGCTGCCATGTTGGGTTTTTACAGCACCGACATAGATCTGGCCATTATCGCTATCGAGCTGTACCGTATTGTCGATACGCCTTTGCTGGTAGCGCTGCCGTTGTTTACTTTCAGCGGTTATCTCTTGAGCGAAGCGAATACCAGCACCCGCCTGGTCAATTTGATGCAGAGTATTTTTGGCGCCTTACCCAGCGGGTTGGCCATCGTCGGGTTTGTCGCCTGCGCGATATTTACCGCGCTCACCGGGGCTTCCGGAGTCACCATAGTGGCGTTGGGTGCTTTGTTGTTGCCGGCTTTACAACAGGCCGGCTTCTCTGAGCGCTACAGTCTGGGCCTGGTAACCACGTCAGGTAGTCTGGGACTGCTGCTGGTCCCCTCGGTGCCGTTGATTCTATATGGGATTATTGCCCAGCAAATGGATGTGGGTGAATCCTTTACTATTGTTGAACTGTTTATTGCTGGAATTCTTCCGCTGTGCCTCATGCTGGGACTGCTGAGTGCATGGACTTTGTGGCATCACCGGGGTGGGGTCATTCCGCGTGTGCCATTTGAGCCGGTGAATATCTGGCAGGCGGTGAAAGATGCGCGTTGGGAATTGCCGTTGCCCTTTATTGTGCTCGGCGGGGTATTTGGCGGGATTTTTGCCGTTTCGGAAGCTGCCGCTGTCACCGCCCTCTATGTGATTATCGCGGAGGTATTTCTTTATCGTGAAGTGAGCCTGCGGCAGCTGCCGAAGGTGATGGTTGAATCCATGAAAATGGTTGGTGGCATCCTGTTGATTCTCGGCATTGCCCTGGCCTTTACCAATTTTCTGGTGGACGCGGAAATTCCCCAGGCGCTGTTTGCGTTCATGCAGGAGCATGTCCAGAGCCCACTGGGTTTTCTGCTGCTGTTGAACATTCTCCTGCTGCTGCTGGGTGCTGTGCTCGATATCTTTTCCGCAATAGTCATCATGGTGCCGCTGCTTCTGCCGGTGGCGGTGGGTTACGACATTGATCCGGTACATCTGGGCATCATCTTTCTTGCCAATATGCAGATTGGCTATTTCACCCCGCCCGTGGGCATGAATCTGTTTATAGCCAGTTACCGTTTTAATAAACCCCTGGTGGAGCTGTATAAGGCGACCTGGCCCTTCATGTTGGTGCTGCTGGTGGCGCTGCTGGTCATTACGTACGTTCCGGCGCTGAGCCTGGGCCTGATCAGATGACCCGCCGCCGACTGGCGCTGCTGAGCTGCCTGATATGCACATGGTGCAGCCCGCTCAGCGCCATTGCGGAAGAGGCGGAACGGACAGAAGCGGCAAAAGTCGCGGCAGTCGCAGACAGTGAAGGGGTGGATCTGGCTGCCCAGGGTCAGCGTATTGAAACGTTCCATAAGGTTCTGGTCAGTGCCATGCAGACGGCAGACCGGCAGTCCAGGGAAACGCTGTTGCGCAGCCCGGTGCTTGAGCTGTTTGATGTGGCGGGCATTGCCCGGATCAGCATCGGCCGCACCTGGCGTCAACTGGAGCAGACTGATCAACAGGCGTTCACCCGGCTGCTGGGCGAATTGATTGTGGCGACCTATGCCGATCGGTTTGCGACATACAATAATCAGCGTTTTGTCATTGACGAGGTCAAGCCGGTGCGCTCCGGGGCAGTCGTCGTCAGCCGCCTGGTGCGCGCGAATGACGATGACGTGACCCTGGACTATTACCTGCGGCGCGGTCAGGTGTTTAACGTGGTGGCTGATGGGGTGAGCGATCTGTCGCTGCGGCGGGCGGATTACAACAGTATTGTTAAGCAGGAGGGGTTCGACGGACTGATGGCGCATTTGCACAGGCAGCTCGCTACCGCGAGAGGGGTTGTTATCGACCCGGCTGGTTCGCCTGCTGACGCAAGTGCCGAGAACCTGTGACGCGGATCTGGCCATTGGTTATCCGCGCGGGCGCACGGCTTGGCCTGCTACTGATGTGCATTGGCGCCACGGGTTGTGCCGCGTTGGGTGAGGGTGACTACGGGTCAGACGTAGCCGTCCTGGATCAGGCAGAGTCGTTTAACCGCAAGAGTTATCAATTCACGGACGCCGTAGACCGTAATCTGGTCCGCCCGGTGGCGCGCGGTTACCATCGGGTGATGCCGGATTGGCTGGAAACCGGGATATTGAACGTTTTTCAGAATCTCCGCACCGTGCCCAGTGCGGTGAATGGTTTTCTGCAGGGTAAACCCCGCGCCGGTATGACCGATCTGGGCCGCCTGGTCATCAATTCAACGCTGGGTATTGGTGGCTTTTTTGACGTCGCTGGGCGTTGGAATATGCCGTATCAGGATGAAGACTTCGGCCAGACGCTGGCTGTGTGGGGTTATGAGCGCAGCCGGTTTGTCTATGTGCCCTTTATGGGCCCGACGACGTTGCGGGATTTGCCGTCCTTACTCGTGCGTAGCGCGATGCCGCGCTTAATCCTCGGTGACGATTATCATATTGCGATCAGTGCGCTCGACCTGGTCAGTGTGCGCGCTGAGCTGCTGACGGCCACCGACGTGCGTGACGTCAGTGCGCTAGATCCCTATGCGTTCACCCGGGACGCGTACTACCAGCGACGCAAATTCCTTATCCATGACGGTGAGCTGGTCGAAGATGAGTTCTTCGACGAGTTTGATGATTTTGAAGATGAGTCGCCATAAGACTGTCACGTCGGGCTGGCCGGGATGAGTTGGCTCGCCGCCTGGGTTGGCTGGGTGACCCGTCACGCTGGTGTGAGCATGGTCATGTTGCTGACAATCACCGCAGCGTCTGTCTGGGTGGCCGTCACCCAATTTAAAATTAACTCAGACCTTGGCGAACTGATTGATCAACAGACCGAGTGGCGCACGCACTTTGATCATTTCGAAAATCAGTTTCCCGACCTTGTGCGCACGGCAGTTGTTGTGGTGCGCAGCCCTTCGCTCGATCAGCTGGAGCAGGCCACAGCGAAGATTCTGACCGCCCTGCACGCGCAACCGGACCAGTTTACGGCCATCGCAGCGCCGGGTAGTGAAGCGTTCTTTCGCGATCACGCGCTGCTTTATCTGGATTTTGCAGAGCTTGATGACATGACGGATCGGCTGGCTGAAGCACAGCCCTGGTTGACCGCGGTGGCGGAGGATCCGAGCCTGCGCAGTATCCTGCAACTGCTTGCGGACGGATTGCAGGCGGCGCCCCCCGAGCAGCCACCAGAAGGCTTCAGCAGGGTGGTTGAGTTGCTGGCGGGCTCGGCGCTAACACATGCTGATGGTGGCATCGGGCGTATCAGTTGGACAGACGAGTTATTTACGCTGGATGCGCCGCGATATCAACTGATCTACCTCAAGGCACAGAGCGTGGACGGGGTGCGGGTGAGTGATGCACAAATTGTGCAGGGGTTGCGCGCGTTGCTGGCAGGCCTGCACTTACCGGCTGATGTTGAGGTTCGCCTGGCCGGCGAAATTGCTTTGCAACACGAAGAAATTGAAGCTGCGGTTTCCGGGGTTGCGCTGGCCGGCTGGTTGTCGCTGGCCCTGTTGTTCCTGGTTCTCCTGGTGGGCGTGCGTTCGGTCAAGATCATTGTGGCGACGTTCAGCATGCTGGCCATCGGGGTAGTCTGGACGTCAGCCTACGCCATGCTGGCAGTGGGCGAATACAACACGCTGTCGCTGGTGTTTATTGTCATGTTTTTCGGCCTGGGTGTGGATTTTGCGCTGCACTTTTCGTTGCGCTTCCAGGAAGCAATCAACCGGGGTAGTGCTGAGGTCAGTGGTGCACTGGTCGACAGTACCCGCAGTGTTGGTAGAGCTATTTCGTTGTGTACCCTGACCACCGGTATTGGTTTTCTCGGTTTTTGGCCCACGGCTTATCAGGGGTTGGCAGATCTTGGTGTGATCAGTGCCGGCGGCATGGTTGTGGCCTGGTTGCTGACCTTTACCTATCTACCGGCGTTTTACGCGCTGGCTGGCGCACCCCGGGCGCATCAGATGGACCTGCCGACCAGCGAGCGTGTGGTGGGTGTGCTGGTACGGCACAGGCGCACAGTGATTGCGGTGGTCCTGCTACTCGGTGCGGTGGCGGCAGCGGTTGCCAGTCGTGCCAGTTTTGATTATTCCGTGCTGGCCTTAAAAGATCCCGAGGCTGAGTCCATGCGGGCTTTGCGTGAGCTGCAGGACGAAGGGCTGTCCACTGACTATCAGCTGTTTGTGGTGACGCAGGATGCGGCCTCAGTGAGCGCTGTGGCGGCACTGCCGACGGTGAGTGAGGTGCGTACTCCGGCGGATGTGTTGCCTGAAGCACAGGTGGAAAAAGCCTTCGTTCTGGAAGATCTGCAGGGTTTGTTGTATAGCGCCCTGGCCCCGCCCCGGCAACTTGCACCGCCGTCTGCAGCTGAGCTGCGTCAAGGGTTACTGGCACTCGCCGCACAACTGCCTGCTCCCTCCACCCACAGTGGGGTCAGCGCCGTCAGCCAGGCCCGGCTGGCGGACGGTTTGCGTGCGGTAACGGCACTGGACGATGCCGGGCTGCTGGCCTGGCAGGTAGCCGTCGTAGACAACTTGCAGCAGGAATTGCAGTGGCTCAGCCGGGCCCTGGCGGTGACACCGGTAACCTATGATCAGCTGCCGCTTTCAGTTCGCCAACGTCTGCACAGCCCCGATGGCGAGGCGCTGGTGGTGATACGACCTAGTGAGGACATTGCTGCGGTACAGGCGCTGTCGGCCTTCATTACTGAGGTGCGCGGGCAGATCCCCGCTGCTACGGGTCGACCGGTGATCGAGTGGGGCGTTGGCCAGATTGTTATCGAGGCGTTTCTGGATGCGCTGTTGTTTGCGGTGGTAGGCATCAGCCTGGTGCTCTGGTTGAGTCTGCGCCGGTTGCGCAGCGTTGGCATGATTTTGTTACCCCTGGCATTAACAGCAGTATGTGCTTTTGCGGTGAGCGTGCTGATCAGCATGCCGCTGAATATGGCTAATATTCTGGTACTACCACTCATCTTTGGCCTTGGTGTGGACAATGGTATTCACGTGGTCGACCGGTATCTGGGTGAGGGTGACGTTGATCATCTGATTCATTCCAGTACACCGCGGGCTGTGCTGCTATCTACCATGACCACCATCGGAGCTTTTGCGGCCTTGTCATTCTCGCCCCATGCCGGCACGGCGTCTATTGGCCTGTTACTAACGGTCTCGGTCGCTTTCCTGTTGGTGTTTACTATTTTCCTCTTGCCGGTCCTATTGGCCCGGGTCGATCAGGCTAGGTTGACTGGCCCGTGAATAGTCGCCTCATTCTGCGCTGGCTAGTGTTGTGGGTAGGCGTGGGTGCGGCTATGCGCGCGTTTTTCCTGAGTCAGTATCCTGCGGATCCCGCCCTGATCGGCGGCACCGCGTTTTTTGCCGGAGCGCTGAATGACGTGCTGGCCTTTCTATTGGCCCTGGGCCTGGCGGCGTTATGTAATCTGGTGCACCCGCGCTTGGCCCGGCCCGGTTTTGTCCTGGCGTTGGCGGTTGCCTGGCTGGTGTGTGTGGCGGAGATTTTTTTCTGGCTGGAATTTGAGGGGCGGCTGGACCGCCTGGTGTTCCATTACCTGGCTTATCCCAAAGAAGTGCTGGTGTTTCTTGAAGACCAGTTTTACCTCAGTCTGTTTGCTGTCCCCTTTATTGTGCTGGTCTGGCTGACTTATCGTGGCTTGGGTCACCCGGACCGCGATAGTCCACGCAGTCGTGCGGCGGCGCTTGTACTGGCGGCGGTTGGGGTGCTGCTGTGGGGTAGCCCCTGGCAGCCGGCTGCTTTGGCGGATTCCCGTGTAGCGCTGGCGTTCGTCAACAACGGTTACCTGAGCGTGCTTGAAGATGCGCGTTATCCGGTAGATGACATTGTGTGGCTGCAGCAACAGACAACCAGCGCAACAGCCGCGCCGTTGGTGCCACCTGGCCCTTTGCGACAGCAACTGGCGCGTAAACGGCATGTAGTGCTGATTATTCAGGAATCGTTCGCCGGTCCGGTCTGGCGAGAGGCAGAATTGCGACAGCGTTATCTGCCCAATTTTGTGGCGCTGGAAAAGCGCTCCCTGTCGTTTACCAATTTGTACGCGACCGGCAGCAGAACAACGCGCGGTATGGAGGCCATCCTGAATGGTTTTCCGCCTTTGCCTGGCATTTCCACCACCGAGCGGGCGCAGTATGAGCGTCTGCCGGCTTTGCCGCGAGTGTTGCAGCAGGCTGGGTTTCGGACCGCCTTTCTGTATGGCGGTTGGCCTGACTTTTCCAATTTTTCCAACTATTGGCGAGCGGCGGGTTTCCAGCAGATCTGGTCGAGAGAAGATTTTAACGAAGACTTTGAAACATCCTGGGGGGTATCGGATCAGGCACTGTTTACGCGGTTGTTAGCAGAGATGTCTGCACTGACCCACCAACATGATCGCGTATTTCTGAGCACGTTAACGGTGTCCCACCATCGCCCGTATGAATTCCCGCCAGGGGTGGTGGCATGGCCGGCGGATGCGCGTGAATCCGCTTATGCGATGGCCTACGCGGACCAGAGCCTGGGTGATTTCATGCGTCAGGCCAGTGAACAGGATTGGTATAACGATACCATCTTCATCGTAGTGGCAGATCATGGACCGTATCCGCGCGGGGACGCCATTATTCCGCTGGACAGCTTTCGGATCCCACTGCTCATCTACGGCAACGGGATTAGCCCCCGGGTTTTTGCCGCACCAGGTTCCAGCATCAGCCTGCCGTTGACGGTATTGCAGATGCTGGATTTGCCAAAAACGGAAAGTTTCAGTGGTGCTAGTTTGTTGTGCGATTGTGCCACCCCAGTGCCGGTGGAGTACGGCTATCACCTGGGCCTGCTGGAAGATAACCAGCTGCAGGTGTTGGATCGACATGGCGGGTGGCGGCAGTGGCAATATACGCCAGAGTCGGGTGCGCTGCTTCCCTTATCTGCACAAACTGGGGTAAGCGAGCAGCAGCAGCGCCTGCTGGCCATGTTTGCGCCAGCGTACCAGTGGTACTACTCAAAGCGCCCGGATTAACTGTTGGCCGCGTTACGTTCTTGAATATATTGCTGGTGCGGCAGCACCTGGGGTAACAGATCGAGCACCTGTTGCAGGGGGATGGCTTTGCTGAACAGCCAACCTTGTGCGTACTCACAGTGGTGTTCACTCAAGAAGCTGAATTGCTCAATGGTTTCCACGCCTTCGGCAACCACTTCCATCTTCAACTGGTGGGCCATGGCGATCACCGCGCGGGTGATGGCCATGTCGTCCGGATTGGCAGGAATATCCATGACAAAACTGCGGTCCACCTTCACCGTGTTGATCGGAAAGCGCTTAAGATAGTTCAACGAAGAATAACCCGTGCCAAAATCGTCAATGGCCAGATGTACGCCCAATTCGGCTAACCGGTTTACCGTAGTTTGCGCGGCTTCGACGTCCTGCATCAACATGGTTTCGGTAATTTCAATCTCCACATGTTGCGGGTCCAGTTGGGTTTCACGAAGACTACGGCGCACGGTGGTGATCAGGTTGGGGTCGCGGAACTGTCGCGGGGATATGTTGATGGCCACTTGAATAGGCCGGCCGTGGTGATCACTGAGATGGCGTCCCGCTCGGCAGGCTGTTTCGATGATCCAACTGCCAATGTCTATGATGCTACCGGTATCTTCGGCAATGGTAATAAACTCATCCGGCATCAATACACCCCGTTCCGGGTGGTTCCAACGGATCAGACTTTCCACGCCGACAATTTTGCCTGTGCGAATGGATATCTTCGGTTGGTAGTACAGCTCAAATTCGTCGTTATCCAGCGCTTGCCTAAGTTCGTATTCGGTACGCAGGTGCTTAACGGCGTTGGTGTTGAAATCCTGGCTGTAAAACTGATAGTTGTTTCGCCCATGCTCCTTGGCTTTGTACATCGCCAGGTCCGCATTACGTAACAGCAGGTTGGGATCCAGCCCGTCACCGGGCACCACCGTGATGCCTATGCTGGTGGTCACAATCAGCGGGTGATTCGATATGGTAAAGGGTTCACGCAGGTGGTTGAGAATTTTTTGCGCCACCAGGGCGGCGTCGCTTGGCGTACCGATTTCCGTCAGCAGGATGGTGAACTCGTCGCCACCGGTCCGCGCGACCGTGTCTTCCTTGCGCACACACTGCTGCAGGCGTGAAGCAACTTCGCGCAACAAGTGGTCGCCCACCTGATGTCCAAGTGTGTCATTAACCCGTTTAAAGTTGTCCAGATCGAGGAACAATAATGCGCTGGCACGGTTAGTGCGTATGCTGTGTTCAATGGCCTGGTGCAGGCGGTCCTGGAACAAGCGCCGATTGGCCAGGTTTGTCAGCGTGTCATAAAAAGCCATTTGCTCCATGCGTTGCTGACCCTGCTTGATATCGCTGATGTCGGCGATCTGCACAATGTAATACAGCGAATCGCCGTCGCTGCTGCGCTGCAGGACAACATGAAAGTTAGTCCAGATTTCCAGGCCGTTCTGGCACACCATGCGCCGCTCAGACTTGTGCGTTGCTTCGCGACGCGTCATGGCGGCCAGCGTTTCTTTAAAACTGGCACGTTCTTCCGGGGGGACCAGGCGGGAGACGTGGATGCCCGTCATGTGTTGCTCATCATAAGCCAGCAGGCTGGCTGCGGTATGATTTGCTTGAAAGATGTGACCCTGCATATCGACCAGCATGATACCGATGGGGGCGTTCTCGAAAATACCGCGAAAACGTTCTTCACTGCCGCGCAAGCGTGCCTCAGTCGCGCGCTGCGCGCTGATGTCCTTCGAGATGGCCAAAATGTATGGCTCTCCAGACAGCTCCAGGGAGGTCGCTGAGACAAGGCAAGGTATCAGGTCACCCAGTTTGGTGGT
>JBCCUW010000117.1:0-9851 GCA_039196385.1 Pseudomonadota bacterium | reverse complement strand
CAGGCCAATGAAAGCAACCGCGCTGTTTTTGAAGAACGTCGTGCGGAGCTGGAAAAAGCTGCCAGCGACAAGTTGGGCCAAGCTCAGGTGCGGGCAGACAAACTGGCGGAATACATCCTCACCATGGTGGTCAAAACCGGGGAAGAGGGTCGCCTGTATGGTTCCGTAGGTACCCAGGACATTGCCAACGCATTAACCGCAGAAGGTCACGAAGTCGCGCGTAGTGAAGTACGCATGCCCGAGGGTGTGATTCGCGCGGTGGGCGAATACGCTATTTCCCTGCAGTTCCATTCTGACGTGGCGGTGGAGATTCAGGTCCACGTTGTCCCTGAATAGCCCGGGCGCCTTCCCGCAGTAGCCGGAGTAGTCCTGGGACTACTCCCGGTCAAACTTGCTATTAGCACAACTTTTACACAGGGTTATCCCTTGTAAATTGTTCCGCAAACGTGGAATCTGTGGGTCCCGCACAGTGAACCGCTTGCACCCATTAAAACGCATTCAGCATGTCCGATTACGCGCCAGAAAACGCTCCTGTTAACCTGAAGGTGCCGCCGCATTCCATTGAAGCGGAGCAGTCGGTGCTGGGCGGGCTGATGCTGAACAACGAAGCCTGGTTTGACCTGGTTGAGGTATGCGCGGGGCACGACTTTTATCAAACCCGGCATCAGATCATCTTTGAAGCCATGATGAGCCTGGCCAACAATGATGAGCCGCTGGACGCCGTCACAGTGGCGGAAAAGCTGCGCTCGCTGGGTCAGTTGGACAAAGCCGGCGACGTGGGTTACCTGGCTGAAATTACGGAATCCACCCTGGGCGCCAGCAACGTGATTGCGTACGGGCGCATTGTGCGTGAGCGTTCCATTATGCGCCAGCTGGTTGGCGCGGCTAACAAGATAGCCGACGCTGTATTTACACCGGAAGGTAAAGACAGTGATGCGCTGGTCGAGCTGGCTGAACAGTCGGTGTTCGAAATTGCTGAAAACCGTGCCAAAGAAGGTGGGCCGGAAAAGGTTGCCCCCCTGCTCTCCAGAGCGGTGGAAAAGGTCAACTTTCTGCATGAGAACAAAGGGTCTATTACGGGTGTGGCCACCGGCTTTACCGATCTGGACAAAAAAACTGCGGGGCTGCAGCCTTCAGATCTGATTATCGTTGCAGCACGCCCGTCCATGGGTAAAACCGCACTGGCGGTGAACATGACGGAACATGCGGTCATGTCCGGTGGCGCGGTGCTGGTGTTCAGCATGGAAATGCCCTCCGAACAGATTGTCATGCGCATGCTGTCCAGTCTGGGGCGCATTGATCAGACCCGTCTGCGTACCGGCGAATTGCAGGACGACGACTGGACGCGTTTTACCGGCGCGGTCAGTCAGTTACGCGACAAGCGTCTATATGTGGATGACACACCAGCGCTCACCCCGGGTGACGTGCGCTCCCGGGCGCGCCGGGTGGCCCGGGAAACCGGCGGGCTAGACCTGATTATGGTGGACTATCTGCAGCTCATGCGGACCGCGGAAAAATCTGAATCCAGGACCGGTGAGATTTCCGAAATTTCCCGCTCGCTGAAGGCGCTGGCCAAAGAAATGCGCTGTCCGGTAATTGCGCTGTCGCAGCTCAACCGGGCACTTGAGCAGCGTCCCGATAAGCGACCGTTAATGTCAGACCTGCGTGAATCCGGTGCCATTGAGCAGGATGCTGACGTTATCCTGTTTATCTACCGCGACGAGGTTTACAACGAAGACAGCGAAGATAAGGGCGTGGCTGAAATTATTATCGGCAAACAGCGTAACGGCCCGATTGGCAAGGTGCGCCTGTCGTTTACCGGCTTTCTCACCAAGTTTGATAATCTCGCACCGGATATCTACAACCAGTACATTGATCAAGAATGATGTACCCCTGCACTTTGTCCCTGATCCTTCAAAACGTACGGTGACTTCCGAGGTGAATATTGGCTAAGGCAAAAACCGCTTATGTCTGTGCGGATTGTGGGGCGGAACATGCTAAATGGCAGGGCCAGTGTGGGACCTGTTCCGAATGGAATACGCTGTCCCGGGTCAGTATTGGTCCTGTTAAAGAGTCCCGAGTGGGTTTTGCCGGCGCGCCGGCGCAGATCAAAAAACTGCATGAAGTCGAAGCGGAAGAAGCCCAGCGCATCAGCACCAGCCTGAAAGAGTTCGACCGGGTTCTGGGCGGTGGTTTAGTGCCCGGTTCGGTGGTACTGATTGGTGGTGATCCGGGTGCAGGTAAAAGCACCCTGCTCTTGCAGATGTGCACCCAGCTGGCCCAGCACCGCGGCGTGATGTACGTCACCGGCGAAGAATCTTTGCACCAACTGGCCATGCGCGCCAAGCGCCTGGAACTGCCCTTGGACGGTCTGGACGTGGCGGCAGAAACTCGGGCCGAAGCCATCGCCGGACACATCGAAACGTTGCGCCCGGATGTTGTGGTGCTGGATTCGGTGCAGGTATTGCAGATGGATGCCATTGATTCCACGCCGGGTTCGGTGACCCAGGTCCGGGAAACCGCCGCGTTCTTTACCCGGCTGGCAAAGCAGACCAATACCGTGATCATCCTGGTGGGCCATATCACCAAAGAGGGCGGACTGGCCGGGCCTAAGGTGCTGGAGCACATGATCGACTGTTTCATGATGCTCGACAGTCCGGCGGGCAGTCGCTACCGGACCTTGCGCGGCCACAAGAATCGTTTTGGTGCTGTCAATGAGCTGGGTGTGTTTGCCATGACCGATCTCGGCATGAAAGAGGTGGCCAACCCTTCTGCCATCTTCCTGCAACGCGGGGATCTGGATTCGCCGGGCAGCGTGGCCACGGTCACTTGGGAAGGTACACGGCCACTGCTGGTTGAACTGCAGGCTTTGGTCGATGAGGTCGCGGGCGGTTACCCCAAGCGGGTTGCTGTGGGTTTGGACCAACAACGCCTGGCGATGCACCTGGCGGTATTGCATCGGCATTGTGGTATTACCCTGGCCGACCAGGACGTGTTTGCCAACGTGGTGGGTGGGGTGCGCATTCAGGAAACCGGCGCTGATCTGGCGCTGCTGCTGGCGGTATTGTCGTCGTTTCGCGACCGCATTCTGCCCAGAGATCTGCTGGTGTTCGGCGAACTGGGCCTGACCGGAGAGTTAAGGCCCGTGGCCAACGGCCAGGAGCGCTTGCGTGAAGCCGCCAAGCATGGTTTTAAACAGGCCATTGTGCCGTTTTCCAACCGGCCCAAGGAAACCCTGCCCAATATGGCGGTGCACGGCGTCAAAAACCTCAGCGGTGCGCTGGAGATCCTGACGCAGTTCTGATCTCAGCGATGGATCGGCTTGTACTGCACCCGGGTGGGTGCAGCATCACCCAGGCGTTTTTTACGGTCTGCTTCATAGTCGCTGAAATTTCCCTCGAACCACTCAACATGACTGTCACCCTCGAACGCCAGAATGTGCGTGGCGACGCGATCCAGGAACCAGCGATCGTGCGAAATCACCAGGGCAGAGCCAGCGAAGCTGAGCAGAGCTTCCTCCAGTGCGCGCAGCGTTTCAACGTCGAGATCATTGGTCGGTTCGTCCAGCAACAGCACGTTGGCGCCGCTGCGTAACAGTTTCGCCAGGTGGACACGATTGCGCTCGCCACCGGAAAGATCGCCGACAAATTTCTGCTGGTCGGTGCCTTTGAAATTGAAGCGGCCCACGTAGGCACGGCTCTGCAGTTCGTGTTTGCCGATGCGGATAATGTCCTGGCTGTCAGAGATCTCCTGCCAAACCGTATTCTCAGCGGTCAGGTCATCCCGGCTCTGGTCCACATAGGCCAGCTCAGCGGTTGGACCAATATCGATATTGCCGGTGTCCGGCTGTTCCTGCCCGGTCAGCATCTTGAAGAAGGTCGACTTACCGGCGCCGTTGCCGCCGATAATGCCAACGATGGCGCCGCGGGGAATATTCACACTCAGGTCATCGATCAGCAGACGCTCACCAAACCCTTTGCTGATGTGATTAATCTCAATGACTTTTTCACCCAGGCGTTCACCCGTCGGGATAAACAGCTCGGTGGTTTCCTGGCGCGCCTGCTGTTCCTGATTCACCAGTTCATCGAATCGTGCCAGACGCGCGCGGCTTTTGCTTTGCCGTGCTTTAGGATTGGAGCGCACCCACTCCAACTCAGACTTGATGGACCTTTGCCGGGCTTTCTCTTGAGAGGCTTCCTGGGCCAGGCGCACTTCTTTCGCTTCCAGCCAGGTGCTGTAATTGCCTTCGTAGGGGATGCCGCGGCCACGATCCAGCTCCAGAATCCAGCCCGCTACGTTATCGAGGAAATAGCGGTCGTGAGTGACCGCCACCACGGTACCCGGATACTCGTCCAGAAACCGCTCCATCCAACTCACGCTTTCAGCATCCAGGTGGTTGGTGGGCTCGTCCAGCAGCAACATATCCGGTTTACTCAGCAGCAAGGCACACAATGCCACCCGGCGTCGCTCGCCGCCGCTGAGTACCGATACCGGCGTGTCCCAGGGTGGCAGGCGCAGTGCATCTGCAGCAATGTCCAGCGTGCGGTCGATGTCCCAGCCGTCAACCGCATCGATCTGGGTCGCCAGGTCGCCCTGACGCTCCAGCAACTGGTTCATTTCCTCATCGTCCATCGGTTCGGCAAATTTGTCCGAAATCTCGTTGTACTCCTGCAGGATGGCCATGGTCTGGGCCACGCCCAATTCGACGTTGCCGCGCACATCGAGATTGTCATCCAGCTGCGGCTCCTGAGGCAGATAACCCACGTTGATGTCTTTCTGCGCCCGTGCCTCACCCTCGATTTCCGTGTCTACACCGGCCATGATGCGCAATAAGCTGGACTTACCCGCGCCATTCAGGCCCAGCACGCCAATCTTGGCACCCGGAAAAAAGGACAGATTGATGTTTTCCAGGATAGTCCGCTTGGGTGGGACGATCTTGGTCACCGATTGCATGGTGTATACGTATTGCGCCATCGGCACTTCCTGCGGCTGCTTAAAACGCGGGCAGTATACGGATATCCCCGCCAGACGCTACCGTGCGTGCGGCAACGGCTGGTTCACGTTCAAGATGAAAGTTTTTTACGCGATTTTCGTGTCGCTTAGTTTACAATGCGCGCCTTCAAAAGCAGGTGTTTACAGCACCCCACAAATTACCAGCAGACACGAGAAAGGCATGTTTACAGGAACCGAAACCATTGCGGGATTTGATGACGATCTGGCCGCTGCCATGGCGAAAGAAAATCGCCGGCAGGAAGAACATATCGAATTGATTGCTTCGGAAAATTACGCCAGCCCGCGGGTGCTCGAAGCTCAGGGCAGTGTGTTGACCAACAAGTATGCCGAAGGTTACCCGCACAAACGCTACTACGGCGGCTGCGAATATGTCGACCAGGTTGAGGTGCTTGCCATCGACCGGGTTAAAGCGCTGTTTGGTGCAGACTATGCCAATGTGCAACCGCATTCCGGCTCTCAGGCCAATGCGGCGGTCTATCTTGGGCTGCTGGAGGCCGGCGATACCGTGCTGGGTATGAGCCTGGCTGATGGTGGGCATCTGACACACGGTGCTGCGGTGAATTTCTCCGGGCGGATGTACAACGCCGTGCAGTACGGGCTTGACCCTGCCACCGGTGCGGTAGATTACGCCCAGGTCGAGCGTCTGGCGCATGAGCATCAACCGAAAATGATCGTGGCGGGCTTTTCCGCCTACTCCCGCACCATGGACTGGCAGCGCTTCCGCGATATTGCAGACGCTGTGGGGGCCTATCTGTTGGTGGACATGGCACATGTCGCGGGCCTGGTGGCTGCCGGCGTCTATCCCAGCCCGGTGCAGATTGCTGACGTCACCACCTCGACCACCCACAAAACACTGGGTGGTCCCCGTGGTGGTATTATTCTGGCCAAGGCGAATCCGGACATTGAGAAAAAACTCAATTCAGCGTTATTCCCAGGCAGCCAGGGCGGTCCCTTGATGCATGTCATTGCCGCCAAGGCGGTGTGCTTCAAAGAGGCCATGACACCGGAATTCAAAACCTATCAGTCCCAGGTGGTCGCAAACGCGCAAACCATGGCCAGCGGTTTTATCCAGCGCGGTTACGATGTGGTCTCCGGTGGCACTGACAATCACCTGTTCCTGCTGGATCTGGTCAGCAAAGACATCACCGGCAAAGCGGCGGATGCCGCATTGGGCCGGGCGAACATTACGGTGAATAAAAATGCGGTGCCGAATGATCCGCGTTCACCTTTTGTGACCAGTGGCCTGCGTCTGGGCTCACCGGCTGGCACCCGTCGTGGGTTCAAGGAGGCCGAATTTGCTACGCTCACGGGTTGGATGTGCGACATTCTGGATGACATCGACAACGACAATATGATCGGATCTGTGCAGTCGCTTGTTAAAGATCTGTGCCGTCAATATCCGGTGTACCCGGCCGGCTGATGCCCGGGTGCGGCTGATCCATGCATTGCCCTTTCTGCTCTGCGGACGACACCAAGGTTATTGACTCACGCCTGGTGGTGCAGGGTGATGCCGTGCGTCGCCGGCGCGAGTGTCAGGTGTGTGGTGAGCGCTTTACCACCTTCGAAACCGCTGAACTGGTGATGCCGCGTATCATCAAACGCGACGGCAGTCGCGAACCCTTTGATGAAGAGAAGCTGAAATTCGGTTTAACCAAGGCGTTGGAGAAACGCCCGGTCAGCTTCGATAAAATCGAGTCCGCGCTGAACCACATCAAACACAATCTGCGCTCAACCGGTGAGCGGGAACTGCCCTCTCTCACGGTGGGTGAAGAGGTCATGGCGGCATTGCGCGACCTTGATGCTGTGGCTTATGTCCGCTTTGCCTCGGTCTATCGTGACTTTCAGGATGTCAGCGAGTTTGCGGCCGAAATTCTCAAGCTTAATGCAGATGCCTCTGATAATACCTCGGACAACACCCAGGAGGATGAGACCTCAAGCGCTCCTCCGAATGTGAGGGTGCCCTGATGGAGGCCGGAGATTCTGCGACTGACGAGCTGTTTCTGAGGCAGGCCATTGAGCTGGCTGAACGCGGCCGCTTCACCTGTGCTCCCAATCCCTGCGTGGGCTGCCTGATTGTTCGCGATGGCGTTATTCTGGGCCGCGGTTTTCACCATCGTACCGGTACGGGGCATGCTGAAGTGAATGCCATCGCGGATGCCGGTGAAGATATCACTGGCGCCACGGTTTATATCAGTCTGGAACCCTGCGCCTTTGTCGGGCGCACCCCGGCCTGCGCCCGCACCCTTGTGGACAAAAAAGTTAAACGCGTCGTCGTCGCTGCAGTGGACCCACACCCGCGAGTATCCGGCACGGGTCTGCAGATTCTGCGTGACGCCGGTATCCAGGTCAGGCATATCGAGCTGCCGGAAGCGGTGGAACTGATCAGTGGCTATATCTCCCGGGTGACGTTGGGCCGACCCCTGGTGCGGCTGAAAACGGCCGCCAGCCTGGATGGTGCCACCGCACTGGCCAGTGGCGAAAGCCAATGGATTACCGGCCCAGAGGCACGCGGCGATGTTCAATACTGGCGTGCCCGAAGTGATGCCATCGTCACCGGCAGCGGCACCGTGCGTGAAGATGACCCTGCCCTGACTGTGCGGGATGCACAGCTGCAACCCTGCGAGCAGCCGCTGCGGGTGGTGTTGAACGGGCAGTTGTCATTGTCGGCAGACTTACAGGTATTTGATGGACAGACGCCCACCCTGCTCGTGCACGCTGAGGACACCCGGGCCCCACAAAGCTGGATGTCGCGTAGCGGTGTCGAGCTGCTGCCTCTGGGCGCCTCTGCCACCCAGCCGTCTCACCTGGACTTGCCCGCCTTGCTTGCTGAGTTGGGTCAGCGTGGTTGTAACGAAGTGCTTGTGGAAGCTGGCGCCACGCTGTGCGGCGAGTTTGTTAGAAACGGTTTATGGGACGAGTGGTTGATGTATGTCGCCCCAAAATTGCTCGGCAGCCAAAGTCGCGGGCTAGCGGAGTTTTCGCTGGACCGCCTTGCACAAGCGCCGACTGCAACCATTAAGGACGTGCGACAGGTTGGCTCTGACTTGCGCATTCACCTGTTTAATGCGCACGGTGCGGAGTCTGGGTCATGACCAACAAAACCAACGTCTGGGCACGACGTAAAAGCCGTCGTGCTCTCGTACAGGCCGTCTACCAATGGCAACTGGCGGCAGACAGCTACAGCCGGATTGCAGAAGACTTCCACGCCGGTGAAGCCTTGAATAAGGCGGACAAGGCTTTTTTTACGGAGATCCTGCAGCATGTGATTCACCATGCGGATGAACTGGATCAGCACTTCGCCCCGTTGCTGGATCGTCAGATTGAACAGCTCGACCATGTAGAACGCGCCATTCTGCGGCTGGCGACCGTCGAGTTTTCCAGTCGTATCGATGTACCATATAAAGTGGTTATCGATGAATATGTGGAGCTGGCTAAAACGTTTGGGGCGCAGGACTCGCACAAATATATCAACGGAGTTCTGGACAAGCTGGCGTCGAATCTGCGCGAGCTGGAAACCCGTTGATGCCCTGGTGTACCCGGCATGTCTGTTTCTGAATTTGATCTGATTGCGGAAATTGTGGACCAACTCGGTGCGCAAGCCACGGCGGACTGGGTCACCCTTGGCCCTGGTGACGACGGTAGTGTGGTACACGTCCATGGCGATCGGGCCTGGGTGGGTTCCATTGACACGCTGCTTGCGGACGTACACTTTCCGGCTGAGGCGCCTGCCCAACTGATTGGTTATCGTGCGTTGATGGTCAGCTTGTCTGATCTGGCTGCTATGGCGGCAACCCCCCGTTATGCCTTGGTTGCACTCACCTTGCCGGATGCGGAACCAGCCTGGCTGCGACAGCTGGCAGCGGGTATGGCGGAAGCGGCCGCGCACACTGGGATAGCCATTACCGGCGGTAATCTGTCCCGGGGGCCGCTGAGTATCAGTGTTAGCGTGCATGGCGATTGTTCACCTGACGACGTGGTAACACGCCACGGCGCCCGGGTGGGTGAGCAGGTTTGTGTCAGCGGCCCGCTGGGCGGCGCAGCTGCGTGTGTCCGCCAACAGCTGTATGACACCACCGCCCAACTCACGGATCTACAGAGCCGGTACTTCAAACCCCGGGCCCGGGTTGACCTGGTGACGTCTCTACGTGGCCAGGCCAGCGCGGCAATCGATGTGTCTGATGGCCTGGTGCAGGACCTTGGCCATCTGGCTGACGCTTCACAAGTGGGTCTGCGGGTGTATCGCGAACAGCTGCCGGTGTTTCCTGGCGCCACGCTCGCAGATGCGCTGTATGGTGGGGACGATTACGAACTGATTTGTACCTCTGCCGGGGTGCCTGAAGGTTTTGTTGCCATTGGTGAGGTGCTTGAGCGGGCGGGCCCTGCAGCTGCGGCGCTGTGGTTGGATGATGAACCGCTGGCCGCGGTGGGTTATGACCACTTCCGGCAGGATTGAGCATGACCCGTGAATCTAATATCGGTCTGACACTAAAGGATCTGGCCGCTCCGGACGTATTGTGGGCAAGCGCCTTCGGGGCGGGTTTCTGTCGACCGGCGCCGGGGACCTGGGGCAGCGTCCTGGCAGTGGGCGTATGGTGGTTTGGGCTCAGTGCGCTGCCTGTCTGGCAACAGTTGCTGGTGGTGCTGTTCTATTTCTGCAGCGGCTGGTGGGTCAGCCGGCGCATCTGTCTGCGGTATCAAGTTGATGATGCGCCCCAGATTGTGGCTGATGAAGTGGCGGGCATGTGGCTGGCGTTGGCGTTCCTGCCCCAGGCTGTCCTACCCCAAGCCTGGTGGCTTGCGTTGCTTGCGTTAATTTTGTTTCGGCTGCTGGATATCCT
>JBCCUW010000116.1:0-9869 GCA_039196385.1 Pseudomonadota bacterium | reverse complement strand
GTCGTACTGGCCGCCGCCGCACCGGCCCAGGTTGACCCAGTTTCCGGCATCGCGATAAAAATCACCCAACCCATCAAGCAGGAAGTGGACAGCGTGGCTGCGCGTTTGGCGGCTTGGACCACACTGCAACAAAAAGCCAACGCCGATAAGCGGCTGGCTATCATCTACTACAACCATCCCCCGGGCAGACACAACATTGGCGCGGACAATCTTGATGTGCCTCAAACACTGTTTACCCTGCTTCGCAGATTGAAGGCCGAAGGTTACACAACCGGCCCACTGCCCCCAACAAAGGATGAGTTGCTGCAACAGATACAAGAGTCTGCTGTCAACATGCCGGAAAACAATGCCGCGTTGCAGGACATGGCGAGCAGCCTGTTTTCCATGACGCTCAGTGAATACGTTGATTTCTTCGAGAAACTGCCGGTATCTGTGCAACAGGAAATGATTGATGGCCCGCTGGCTGCACTGGATACGGAGATAAACAGTGCTTTGCGTCGGCAATCTCCGGAAACCGCCCGCGAACGGTTACAAAGCGCCACTAAAGATCTCGAATTTGTTATCGAAGGGGCACCCTCCGATCAACACGCACGTGCCGAGGCACTGCTGGACCAGCTCAATGCAGCCTACCGCCTGCACATCGCCGGTTCCGACCAAAGCAAACTCATTAACGAGTTGGCGGACGCACTGCGCGGTCACGGCATAGAGGGCCTCCGCGGTTGGGGTGCACCGCCGGGACAGGTCATGACCGTCAATGGTCAATTTGTCTTCCCTGGTATTCGCTTTGGTAACGTTTTCATTGGCCCACAGCCACCCCGTGGCTGGGAAGTCAGAGAGGAAGTGTTGCACGCCAACATGAGCATTTCTCCACCCCATCAGTATCTGGCATTTTACGAGTGGCTGCGACGCGATCTTAATCCTCACGCCGTGATTCATCTCGGACGCCACTCAACGTATGAGTTTTTACCCGGCCCCCGCACCGGTCTTACCCGTTTCGACTACTCACGCATCATTGCGGGGGATACACCAGGCCTGTATCCATACATTGTCGACGGGGTCGGCGAGGGCTTACAGGCCAAACGGCGAGGACTTGCGGTGGTGATCGATCACCTCACCCCACCACTGCAGGTGACACCGTTTTACGATCAACTCCTCAGCCTGCGTCAGCTGGTCGAGAGCTTCGAAGCTGCCGATCCAGCGGAGGCGGGCGAAGCGACCAGAGTGCGGGCTTTCAGTCGGATCAAAGACCAGGTGGAGACCCTCGGCATACAACAAGCGCTGGTCGCCGAGTTGGAGGCCGAGCACGGCGGTGAAGAAAAGATAGTCTTTGCCGAGATCGAGCCGGATCTACTGGTCCATGAGGTGGGTCACTTCCTCACCAAAATGCAGGAGGACTTTATGCCCCTCGGTCTGCATGTGTTTGGCCAACCCTGGTCTGACGAGGCAGTACAAACAATGCTGAGTTCCATGGGCGCGCCAGAAGCTGAAAACGCTCTGCGCAATTCTCCGCAAGCCGAGATGGAAGCGCTTATCGCGGGGCTTAATGGCAAGTTTATTGAACCCGGCAAGGGCAACGATCCGCTTCGCTCCCCGGATGTATTGCCTACCGGGCGAAACTTCTACGGCCTTGATGCCAGTTTGATACCGAACCCCGTTGCGTATGACATCGGCGCACAACTCAGTCACGACATACCCACAACCGATGGTAACCCGGCTGTTGTTCTCTGGGCATCAGACACGGTCCGAGACGGTGGCGTCATGGTGTCTTTCGGGATGCATATGCTGGGCATTCGACCTGTATGGAACGAGCGTGGCATCGTCCGGGGTTTAGAGCGTTTACCTCTCGATCCTGGAACACAAAGACAGGATGTTACTTTTGTCGCTTCGGGTCTGTTCCGTGACCTTTATGGCGAACAAATGGAGTGGCTGGACAAAGCTGTTCTCTTGGCACTGGACGGCGCGTCTGAAACCATTGTTACACAGCACCCTGAACTGGCTGACGTGCTTGCTGCGGCCTTAGCACCACTGGCCGAGCTGCGTAATCCCGGCGGTGAATCTCTCACCCAAAACAGCGTCGCGCAAAACTGGGTGACACGCATGCTGGATGTAAAGTCTCCCAATGACCGCCTGGCTCACGCCGCGCCATTGCGTATATTTGCCCCAGCACCCGGTCAATACGGCGCGGGTATCAACCGGCTTGCAGAGCGCTCGGGCGCCTGGTCAGATCGAACCCAGATCGCCAACACCTATCTTGCTCGCATGGGCCACGCGTACGGTGTTATTGTTAACGGCGTGGCACGGCACGGGGCGTTCACACAGAGACTTGCGCAAACCAACCAGAGTTTCCTGGGCCGCGCCAGCAACCTCTACGGGTTGGTCGACAACAATGATGCGTTTGACTATCTGGGCGGTCTGAACTTAGCGGTCGAAGCAGTGACCGGTGAAGCACCCACCGGCTTTGTGGTGGACGTAAGCAACCCGGATGAGCCAGACATGTCACCCCTGCAGAGCGCTATCGTTAGGGAGCTACGTGGGCGCCAACTCAATCCTGCCTGGATTCAATCATTGATGCCGCATGGTTATGCAGGCGCCCGCACGATGAACATGGCCTTTTTCGAAAACTTGTGGGGCTGGGAAGTCACCGATCCAGCCCTCTTCCCAGACACCATCTGGGACGATACCAAAGCCATTTACCTGGACGACAGCTACGGCATAGGCGTTGCAGCCTTTCTGGACGAAGAGGCAAACCTGCCGGTGCAGGCCAATATGTTAGCCATCATGCTGGTTGCCGCGCATAAGGGCTACTGGCGTACAGACCAAGAGACAGTGCAGGAACTTGGCGAGCGGTTTGCCGAAACCGTGGCTCATGCGGGTCTACCGGGCAGCGGTCATACACAGCCCGACCACCCGATGCTCGATTGGATTACTGAACAGGTTTCCCTTCCCGCACGGGAGGTTATCGAGACGGCGCGCAATGAGGCACGAGGGTATGCAACCGCCGTGAGCACGACTGAGATACCACTCAGTGCGAGCGAGTCAATCGCCGCCACACCAGTCCCGGCGAACAGCGCGCTCAGCTTCCATTTGCTGGTTTTCGCGGCGTTGGCTGCACTCACTGTTATCGCCGGATTCTTATCCAGACGAACGTCGCGATAAAGGCGGAACGACCATCTCAGCCCTGCAAGTACTCGTCCTTAAGCAAGCGCTTATACAACTTGCCGTTCTCCTTGCGCGGCAGTTCTGCCCGAAAGTCGATACTTCTCGGGCATTTGAGCGGTGACAACACTTCTTTGCAGTACGCGATCAAGTCGCTTTCCAGGTCTTGCGACGCGCTTTCACCTTCCGCCAATTGCACAACGGCTTTCACCTCTTCACCAAAATCCGGGTGTGGGATGCCAAACACCGCCGCATCCACCACCCGGGGATGCGTGATCAGGCGATTTTCCGACTCCTGAGGATAAATGTTCACCCCACCAGAAATGATCATGTTGGCTTTGCGGTCTGTCAGGTAGATATAGCCCTCTGCATCAACATGACCAATGTCCCCCAGCGTCATCCAACCTTGCGGAGAACTGACAGACTTGGTTTTTTCACTGTCGTTGTGATACTCAAACGCGGCAGCATGTTCAAAGTAGATGACACCGGTTTCACCAACCGGTAGTTCCTGCCAGTTATCTTCATCCACTACATGCACCCCGCCGCTGACGGACTTGCCGATAGAACCGGGGTGCGCTAACCATTCTTCCGAACGAATCATGGCTCCCCCAATTCCTTCAGTACCGCCGTAATACTCCAGCACAACCGGACCAAGCCAATCGATCAGGCGATGTTTCACTTCCACCGGACAAGGCGCTGCGGTGTGCAACACCAACTCAACCGTGGAAACGTCGTAACTGTCACGCACGTCTTGCGGCAGTTTCAGCAGCCGCACAAAGTGCGTAGGCACACAATTCATTTGTTTAATGCCGTAGCGCTCGATCAGCTGAAGCATCGTTTCTGCATCAAATTTATCGATGACAATGCCCGTCCCGCCGAAGCGGTGGGTGTACATCGAGTTGTGTAAGGGGGACGCGTGATACAGAGGCCCCGGAGACAACGTCACCGCCTCGGTATTGTAACCCTCTGCCAGAAACATCATCGCGATAGGATCCACTTCGTGAATCGGTCCTTCCGGCAACGGTTTCTTAACGCCTTTGGGATGACCCGTCGTGCCCGAGGTATACATCATGTCCTGGCCGGCAGACTCGTCTGTTATGGGAGAGACGGGTTGTTGGTCGCGCACAGCTTCATAAGAGGTAAACCCTTCGATTCCCGTTCCCAGAGAAAAGCGCGAAACGCTTGGGGACAACTCATGCGCAACCCGCGCTGCCGTGTCGGCAAAGCGGTCGGAAGCCACAAACAACTTGGCACCGGCATCGTTGATAATGTAGAGGATCTCGGACGCTGTCAGGTGCCAACTGACGGGGATGTAATACAACCCCGCACGCTGCGCCCCCCAGGCGAGCTCAAAAAACCGGGCATGGTTTTCTGCAAAGATCACCAGTGCGTCACCACGCTTCAGCCCGGCACCACGCAATAGATGTGCGGCCTGATTAGAACGTTCATCCAATTCCCGATAGGTCACGGTTTCTCCCGTATCCGCCATAATGTACGCCGGCTTGTCAGGGGCACGCTGGGCATGGATGGAGGGGTGATGGCCTGTCATCTCGGCTGTCGACATAAAGGTTGCTCCTAGTTTATTCGTTCAATGCGCATGTATTTGTCGTGGGTTTCGATCAACGTCCAGCGCACGGGATTGCGGCGCTCGATACGTTCGCCGTTAACCGTTTCCGCCAGCCATTCGAATGTCGCAGTGGCTTCAAACCGATTTTCACTCAACGGTTTCAAGTCAAAAACTAACAGCTGGTTGTGGTGTACCCACTTAAACACCGATGGTCCCGCCGCCAACCAGGAAGACAACCCGTTGATACCAGACAAGGGCTGGTCCGTCGCCATCAAACCGTGAAACGTGGCGTCCTTTGTGATCAGCGCTTCGAGCCCGGTTGCCGCACCGTCCAACCGATCGACGTGAGTCTGAAATTCAATGACGGTGACCTTGGCGCGATTCACTTGTGCAGAAGGTACAAACGCGCGACTGACCGGTTCGCCTTCGGGTATGCTGATGTGGGTAAAAACTAGGCCAGATCTGGCGGGCTGTAGCACAAACTCGTGCTCAACCCGGGTGCTGACAACCTCTCCCTGTGTGTCTTGCTGCTGATAAATCAGCGCCGCGCGCATGGACAGCGTATCCTGGCCAGCTGGCTTAACCTCCAAATCCACCAGATGATGGGCGATGGTTAACTCGCGGGGCATCCCCGTGATCAGATCGATAACCGTGTCGCGCCCTGCATAACGCTCGCCGCGCCACTCCACCACCACAGCCGGGCTGAACACGTTGTCTAATCGCGGCGTGAGATCCACACCAGCCGGTGCTTCGAACAACCCCCACCACAGATGCAGCAAAGCCGTCGCCGCATTCAGATCAGTTCCGGATACAGAAAACATCACATTCAACCGATTCTCGCGGTCTGCCCACCGTCAACAGGCAGCACCGCGCCGGTAATGAAACCCGCTTCGTCCGAGGCGAGGAATAAAGAGGCGTACGCGACATCCCAGGCAGTGCCCATTTTATTCTTCAATGGCACCTGCCGGTCTCGCGATTCGCGCAGCGCGTCGCGATCCACCCCGGTGGCCTGCGTATGGCTCTCGATCGCCATGGGCGTATCCAGCAGTCCAGGCATAATGACATTGGCGCGCACGCCATACTTGGCGTTGCCCATGGCGATGGAGTGCGTTAGCGCGTTTACGCCAGCCTTGGAGACTTTGTAACCTAACAGGCCTACAGACACCACGGCTGCGCCGGATGAGATGTTGGTAATAACGCCGGAACCCTGCTCACGCATCTGCGGGATCACGTGTTTGCAGCTTAAGAACATGCCTTTGAGATTCACTGCCATCAGATGATCGAAGGTCTCTGCTTCGAGTGACGTGGGACCACGGTCGCCAGTGCCAATGCCCACCACGTTCTGCAATATGTCGATACGCCCATAGTGGTCGATGCACGCCTTGGCAAACCGCTGACAGTCAGCTTCGCGAGTAACGTCTGCCACACAGACCTGGCTGTCACCCCCTTCTGCAGCAATCATCTGCTGGGTTTCCAAGGCTGAGGCTTCGTTGCGATCCACCAGCAACACCTTAGCCCCTTCCCGCGCAAACATGACGGCGGTGGCCCGGCCGTTACCAATGGTTTCCCCAGGTGTCTGCCCCGCCCCCACTACGATGGCGACCTTATCGCGAATTCTCATCGATCGTTTCTCACATGATGTAATTCGTTAAAATTTGCATAATATACAAATTTTTGCATAAAATACAAGAAATTCCAAAGACCCCAGAAATACATATGGATACTCCGCGCGTGCACCCACTGGCTCCCGAAGAGCTGACCGATGAACAGCAGGCTTTTCTCGCCCCTTTTACCAATAAGCGTGGTCAGTTCCCCAATATATTCGGCACCTTAGTCCGCCATATGGACCTGACTAAAGCCTGGTCCGGGTTTGGCTTGTACACCATGCGCGACAGCCAGATCGACCCGGTGCTGCGAGAGGTGCTGATTCTGCGCACGGCTTGCCTGATCGGCAGTGACTACGAGTGGCACCAGCATCAGAAAATTGCTGAACGGCTCGGCATGTCCGACACAGATTTCAGCATTATTAAACGCGGGGATGAATTTGCCGATCTGGAAAAAAATCTGATGCTTCAGTGCGCCAACGATCTTGTACAGACGCATGCACTCAGTGACGAGACCTGGCACAACATGAATGCCGCGTTCGACTTAACCTACGTACTGGACAGCATTATGACGGTTGGGGCTTACACGGCGTTGGGTATGGCGCTCAACAGCTGCGGAGTGCAGATCGAAGACAAGGCATAAGAACCGCGGCCACCCATCTATCGAACCGATCCAATCCTATCGGAGCAATCCAATCCTATCGGAGCAATCCAATGAACCATTCAGTGACTCAACCTGATACAGATTTTGTTAAACAAGCCATTGATCTGGCAGACATCAACGCCCTGCGTGTGGCCCTGTATCATCAGACTGGTGACGAGTCTCTCGCCAACATGCAGGTATCCAATGAACTGCAGGAAGGCAACCCTTTCCAATTCACCCGGTTAGCCAAATCGCACCACGACGAGGTGAAAGCCAAAGCACTCGATTATCTGATGAGCAATGCTTCAGCCAAACCCATGCCAGACAAAGTCGAAGGCGCACGTTTGATGAACCTGTTCTGCGGTCGCGAACTCAGCGCCCCCGAAATCGACTACGCCTGGGGTGACCTGGCATTTGAAGGTTTTACCCGCGGGGTCAATTGGCAGCAACAACCACCACAGCAAGTACTGGATAACATTGATATCACCATCGTCGGTGCAGGATTTGGCGGGCTGTTGGCGGCTATCCAGCTCAAGCGGCTTGGGCTGAATTTTCGCATTATCGAAAAACACACCGGCGCCGGGGGCACCTGGTGGATGAATGACTATCCGGAAGCCCGGGTCGATATCATTTCTTTCCTCTACCAGTACAAGTTTGAGCTGGGCTATCCATGGAAACACTACTATCCAACGCAGGGCGAGTTATTGGAATACGTCGATTACATCCTGGACAAGCATGAACTACGCGACAAGATCATCTTCAATACAGAAATAACAGACGCCGAGTGGGTGGAAACAGAAGCACAGTGGCATCTGACAGCCGCGCATGGCGACGGCACACAATCCCAATACCAGTCGAACTTCTTTATCAGCGCCAGTGGCCAATTTTTGAAACCCAACCTGCCGGATATCCCCGGTATCAAAAACTTTCAAGGCCAGATCTTTCACTCAACCGCCTGGGATCACGACTATGACTATTCCGGCAAACGGGTGGCGGTGATCGGTACGGGTTCAACCGGCGTACAAATGGTAAGAGGTCTGGCCGCAAAAGCGGCTTCTGTCACCGTGTATCAGCGTTCGCCCAACTGGATTTCGCGCATGCCCAACTATCGCGCACCCATCGAACCCGAAATGCAGTGGCTGCTGGATAACATGCCTGGCTACCGCAGCTGGCACATCTTTGCTCAGCACATCGCCCAGGGACGAATGGACGGCATGAACGAGGTCGACAAAGATTGGGTAGCCAAAGGCGGTCTTTTTAACGAACGAAATGATCAGCTGCGCGAACTGATGAAAAAATACATTCACCGCGCTGTCGGGGGTGATGAGGCATTGTATGCAAAACTGGTACCCGACTACGCACCCCTGGCGCGCCGACCTGTGGTAGACAACGATTTCTACAAGTCGCTCACTGAAGATCATGTGGAGCTGATTGCTGCAGGCGTTGAAAGTTTTACCGAAACCGGCGTCATCGCATCGGACGGTAGCCAGCGAGACTTTGACCTGGTTGTGCTGGCAGCCGGTTTTGAAGTCGAAGCGTTCCTGTGGCCGGTGAGCTATACCGGACGCAACGGCGCCACTCTGGGTGACCTGTGGGACTACGATGGCCCCAGAGCTTACGTCACCGCCCTGCTGCCCGGATTTCCAAACTTTGTCATGATGTACGGGCCTAACTCAGGCCTGGTGGCGGGCAGCTTTCATTCCTGGATTGAAATCTTCAGCAACTTCTTCTGCCAGGTTATCGCAAAGACCATCGAGACAGGCGCGTCATCGTTTGAGATCACCCGGCAGGCTTACGACGAATTTAACAAGGAGTTAGACGAACGCTCTGAAACCTGGGTGTTTCAGGTGGAAAACACCGGTGGCGGATACTACAAAAACGACCGCGGCCGCTCAGCCGTACGCCTGCCATGGCGCACACCGGAGTTCTACGAAAAAGTCTCGGTCCCCAATTTTGATCACTTCGACATTCAATAAGGCGCACTGATGGAACTTCTACCCGAACTTGCCGTACGCCGGAGCTATCTTGAGCAAGCCCAACTGCATCAGACGCATCGCTGGATCGTCGCCAGCCTGACTCAGCCTTCACAAGAACTCATTACACAGCTGCTTGCTGAGGATGCTGAGCTTCTGATCAACGGTCGCACGGAAACTGAGGGCGCAGGTGTGCTGACTTTCGTTTCTGACTTGTTCGTCGACCAGCTGCTACCGTCAGTAGAAACCAAATCCTTGTTCATCGAGGGCGCCTGTGCGGTTCAATCAAACCAGCTGGCACCCTGCACGATTGAACTTAAGTTTCGCGATGCCGACGCTGACTTTCCACTGATCACTGCCGTACACGTGACAACTCAGACAGGGGCTGACATCACGACTGATTTAACGCTGAACACCATCATGCGCAGTCGTGTGCTTGCGTTGAAACACCGGTGGCACGCCTTGGTGGAAAATCCCGTCAAACGTGCTGGGCCTTTTCGCGAGATTATCGCTGACGGTTTTACGATGGATTGGGAGCGCGGTTCTCTCAGCGGATTCGACGCTCTGGTCGATTGGGTAGAATCCACCAAAGCCATCGCTGCCGCGCGCCACGACATTGCCGCATTCGATTGTTCGCAAGCTGATGCCCTGGACAATGAACAGCACTACAACGCACAGTTCGAGTTTGCCTGGTCCGGTATTTCACAAGAAGGTCAACCCATGCAGGCGGAGTCACAGCACCGTTGGCTTGTTGTCGACGATCCATCAGCACGTTTTGCCCGGATCAAACGGATGGACGTGCATTTCAAAGTGCCGTTTCACATTGTAGAAAACACCACCGGCACCTCACCTGAATAAGCCATGCGATGAACAGCAAGATCAACCATTACGAATCCTCGCGCGTGTTTCACACCGTCGCCCCTGAC
>JBCCUW010000115.1:0-9924 GCA_039196385.1 Pseudomonadota bacterium | reverse complement strand
CCGCTACGTTGCAGGAGAATTTTCAGATCAACGCCATGGCACTGCTGTACCTGGGCCAGTGGGCTGCGCCGGGTATGATAGAACGCGGCCACGGCGCCAGTGTTTGTACCGGCAATACCTCAGCGTATCGGGGTAAGGCCAATTTTGCGGGGTTTGCGCCCACCAAGGCGGCCCAGCGCATACTCGCTGAATCCATGGCGCGCCGCCTGGGACCCGAGGGCATCCACGTGGCTTACGTTGCCATTGACGCGGTGATCGATGTGCCCTGGGCCAGAGAGATGTTTGCTGACAAACCCGATGAGTTCTTCTGCCTGCCGGTGGATATTGCTGAAGAGTGTTTTCGCGTGGCGCACCAGGCGAAATCCGCCTGGTCGTTTAACGTCGAGATTCGGCCATACGGCGAAAACTGGTAACCACTCGGAGGACACATCATCATGATTACTGACAATCTGGACGCGCTGCAGGCGCTGGGTTTGTGGACTTCACTGAACCTTGCTTTGATGCTGGGGCTGGCCCTGAACACCTTCAGATGGCGTTACAAGGAAGGTGTTGCCGTCGGTCTGGCAGACAGCGTTGGACTGGAAAGAGCAGTGCGCGCACACGGCAACAACACCGAATATGTGCCCGGCATACTCCTGGGGCTAGGAGTGCTGACCCTGCTCGGCGAAACGGCCATGCTGATTCATGCTGCCGGCGCATTGTTGCTGGTGGCGCGAGTGTTACACGCCATTGGTATCCAGCAGACACACGCGCAGGTACCCGCGGCGCGGGCCGTTGGCAATATTGTTTGCTGGTTGCTGTTTCTGGGCATAGTGCTGAGGCTGTTGCAGCGTTCCTTTTAAGTTAAGAGTAGGCAATTAGCAGGCTAAGAGCAGGCAAACTGTTTCTCGACTGTCAGGCGTCGAACAAACTGTTAGGATGACCCCACTCAGAGTGGGTGGGGAACTAAGACCGTGAAGATCACGCTACTCATACTGGCGGTGCTTGTCATCGCAGCCGCCTGCTGGCAACACCTGCGCTATCTGGGCGAGCGCAGAGACGCGGCTCAGGATACCCAGCCCATGGTCTACGGTGGCGAAGCGTTTCATCTCATCCTGTTCTTACGCACTGAAGCAGATACGGACGACGCAGCCCTGGCTGCACTGCGCAACGTTAAGATGGCTTCGGAGCCGGACCTGCAGTGGATTTACGCGGGCCGGGTGGCGGCCAACGGCGGTCATTCGACGCAGTTGGGGCAAATCAACTGGACTGCCACGGCACTGTTACAGGCATCAACCCGCGCAAAGGCAGAACAAGCGTTGGCAGGGAAACTGGGGCAAGCACTGGCCGAATATCCGCAGGTACACGTACAGGGCTTTGTACGCCCGGTACTCATCAACCTCGTGTTTCCGCAGGTGCTGGGTCTACGGCGCCTCTGGGCACTGGTGCGCGGTGAGCCGTCCAGTTTTCCCTTTACCCCCCGCGAGGCGGATTGGACGATGCCCGAGGCGCCGACCATTGCGGCACAAATTCTGCGCGGCGAAAGCCTGAACCGTCAGGCGGCTGTTGTGGTGAATATCTCCAGCCCTGGCAACGCAGAGCAACAGGCCAACGATGAGGCTTACGCCGGACGTATGCTCAATTCAATGGCTGAAGGCGGCTATGGACCCATACACATAGGCCAGGCAGTGCGAGTCATGGGCGAAGCTGAGTTCGAGACCGTAGCCATTGTGTACTACCCGGGAGTACGCTTCTTTGGCGATATGATTCAAAGTGATTTTTTCCAGAGCATCATCGGTGGTAAACAACTGGGCGACAATCAGTCCACGATCACCGTGCCCGTTCTGAATCTGCTGTGAGCGAATCGACAATCGATACAAGCGGACCCAGCACGCAGATTCGCGCTGTGTTATTTGATGCAGACGGCGTATTGCAGCGGACCCGGCCAGGATTTCTGCAGGCACTGGGTCGCCTGTGTGGCGACCCGGCCAACGCAGAGGCGTTTGTTAAAGACGTTTTCAAGGCTGAAACCCCCTGCCTGGTAGGTCAAGGCGACTTTGTCGATTCGTTGGCTCGCGTGCTCGAGAAGTGGCAAAGTCCTACCAGCGTCGACGATGCGTTGCAGATCTGGTCGATGATCGACCCGGACCCGACCGCTTTTGATTTGATTCGATCACTGCAAAACAAAGGCACAATAGTAGCGCTGGCGACTAATCAGCAAGCCTATCGGGCTAACCTCATGCTGAAAGAACTGGGGTACGAAAACGAATTTGATCATCTTCTTTGTTCCTGTTTTATTGGCCATGCCAAACCCAGTGAGGCCTATTTTGCGCAGGCCGTCCATCAGCTCGATATAACCGCGCACGAGATGCTATTCATCGATGATCACGACGCCAATGTCGAAGCGGCAACCGCTGCAGGCTTGCGCGCCAACCAGTACCACCTGGATCAAGGACCCGACGTGCTGCGCGACATCCTGGCACAGCACGGCCTTACCCTGGATTAATTCCTTGACCTCAAGTTAACTTCAGATATTAGGATCAGATCCGAGTTAGTTCGTTCGGGACCACATGCCATGGTTAACAACCTGCTTGAAGCTGGCCTTACCGGCCTTGCCAACACTCGCAAAGTTCATGGAGATCAATGGTTTCATGGGCACCACGGCGCAGCCGTGCTTGCTGCACATTTTATTACCCACGACTTTAACCTGTCTGCGGAAGTGCAATCTCTGGTTACCCAATTTGCGCAGGATACGATGGCCCGTCATCCGGATCTGTTCCGCTGCGAATATGGTGACACGTCGCTGGTGGGTCTTGATCCACTTGTCGCACAACTGGAAGCCAGCATTGATGCGCTCTCCGCGGATGGCCACGACGTGATTTTCGCCAGTCTGGCGTTGCGCGCCCTGCATGAGCGGCCGGATCTCGCTACGACCACAACGGTCAGCGCAATCATCGAACTACTGCGTGCCACTGAATTGGACAATCCGCAACGCTACTACGGTTACGCTAATTATCTACAGGACGAGGTGGCTATGCAGAACGTACCGGAATTTGACCACGTCGACGAGGCAGTGACGTTTGCCCTGGCGCACCACGACATCGTCTATCCAGACCAGGCCATTGACGGCAAATACTATTTCTGGCGGGCAGCAAGCTGCATGTGGTGACCCACGTGCATGCGTTAAAAGAACTGCACACCATGGGATACGAACAGATTGCCAATCGCGGATTGCTGGCCTTACGCAAGCAGATCCACTTGACTGACGTCAGCAGACTGCCCGAGCCATTACAAGCGCACGAGTCTGATGAACTGCTCGACCCCAGAACGCCACCCTTCTGGGCCCGTGACAGGAACGACGCCCACCAGATCAAACTGGCGCACGCAGTATTAAGCTTGATGGCGCAGATACCAGCCTCAACCCATCAGTGCACGCTAAACAACATGTCAAAGTACTGGTCCCTGCTCCCCTAGGAGACTGCTGCTTATACTCAGGGTGGAAGAAGCCGACCTGCGTTCAAAGCGACCCTTACGGAATGGCGCGGGTCAGTTTTTGAATCATCCAGCGGCGAAACAAGCGCCTGGACCTGGGTGAATTCTCCAGACTGACAGCTTGCAAAAACGCCCCGGCAAACAGCGGCTCAACCGTCAACGCCATGTTGAGCAGCGCGACACTACGGCGGGCTTCAAGATCGGACACACCCAGTTCCTGTTGAGCTTGCGCTGACATCTCGTCAAACAAGCCGGACTGGGTGCTTTGTCTGCCCGCCAGGGCAAACCAGGCGGCCAGGCGGGCAAAACCCTGATCGTCATAAACACTGGACAGATTTTCCGCTACCTGGGCCAGGTTACCGTCGGACGTCTCGTCCACAGCCTGTTTGAGTCTTTTTGCTCCAAACGTCAACAGAGCCTCAAGCAGGTTTTCCCGGTTCTTAAAGTGATAGTGAATCGCAGCATCAGTGATGCCCAGCATTTTTGCGATGGGCTGAACTTTGACCGCGTCAGCACCCCCTTCAAGAAAGACCTGGTGCGCCGCTTCCAATATGCGCTGTTTTGCCAATTCCGGCGAGCGCCGGGTGCGGCGCGAAACAACAAGGTTTTTGTCTGTACTCATACGGGTCGATTATGCCGGGAAACTCCACAAGATAAAGGCTCCGCCAGCCTGTGTGCCCACACTAACCTGTCGAGCGCCAGAATCCACACAGCACGTCAGCCAGACCAAGCGGATTATCTTCCTGTATGGAGTGCCCGGCTGCGGGAATGATGTGGCACTCTCCTGTCGGTGTGCGCCGGGCAAAATCGAGCGCAGCTTCGCTCGACAACATTTTGCTTAACGCGCCGCGCGCGACCAGCACAGGCAGACTGAGAGATGCTGCAAATGTGCGCAGCAAAGCCAGACGATCCAGAATGTGTGCGTAGTCAATGGGGACCCGGCGATCCTGCTTCCATGCCCAACCGGAACCTCTATGTGGACGCACTAGTGAGGTATAGCGATAGATCAACTCTGCGTCAGTTTTCTCCGATCCCAGCGCGCGAGTCGCATCAACCAGCGCCGGCACACCCTGCTGCACCGTCGGCGCATCCACAAAATCGCGCAGCTTGCGCGTGGCTGCAAAACTCACGCCCGGCGCCACATCGACCAGGGCAAGACTGCTGAAGCGGGATGCACCCTGATTGAGTACCAGGTAGGCCGACACAATGCCGCCGAGAGACATGCCCACGAGATGTGGACGACTGACACCCATGGTTTCAATGGCATATGCGACATCATCAACACACTCTTCAATTCGATAAGAATCTGCCCAGTCGCTGTCGCCGTGACCGCGCAGATCCAGCGCAATACAACGATAGTCCTGTCTCACCAGCGCACACAACCGGCTCCACGTATGGGCAGACAGCGCTCCGCCATGCAACAGCACCACCGGCGGCCCGTCACCACCCCAATTCAGCAAGTGCAGGTCGGGTCCATCATTTCTGGCGAGCCACTGCGACTGCGGCATGGCGCACCCAGGGACAAGCGCCTTAAACGAATCCTGCATAACTTTAGGGTGTGACGAGGCTTTGTGTGCTGTTGTTGGCGCGGCCACAGGCTTAGACATAAGCCCCATCCAAGTCAGGCCATGCCTCGAGCCAACGTTCGTAGCGCTCAGAAACACCCGGATCGTAAATGTCCATCAGCTGCGTGATTGCACCATCAACGACTGTTGCCATCTGCCACAGCTGAATCCTGAAGGTGTCATCTTCGCGTTTATACAGAACAGACCCATGCACCAACACCTTGTTGCCTTCCTCAGTCAGCACAACAGGGTTTTGCAAAAACCGTTCACAGCGGCGGTCAAAACCATCCAACGCCTTTTTAAACCCGTCACATACTTTTCGACGGCCGTTAATGACGCAGCGCACCGGGGCGTTATGTACCTCGTACACGATGTGTTCATGGAAGTGTTGCCACACACGGTTCCAATTATCATCTAGATAGGTTTGCTCAAAGTCACGCGCGTAGTTCAAGTACGTTTCCAGAACACCCACTTCAAACTTCCTCGCTCATTATGAATTCAGACATTTGACCGGCTCCTATAGGTATATATTTACTTAGACTTATCAAAGTATATAATTAAGACTTATCTAAGTAAAGGTATCTGAATGGATAGCCGTGCGGGCCGGTGCCACTGCCAAAATTTGAGTTATGTCTGGAACACTAGCGGCGTAATCCTGCAGCCACGCCGCTGCGCCTGCAGCTTCTGCACAAAACACGGCATCAACTGGGCGTCCCACCCGGATTCAGCGCTGTCGATACGCATCAGAGAGCCCGGCCTCCTCACCACATATACCTTTGCAACCGGCTCCTGTGATTTTTACGTCTGCCGGCGTTGCGGAACGGTGCCGGTTGGCCTTGCGGACATCGATCGGCATACGCACGCTGTCGTTAACATCAAGACATTGGATAGTCGCGTCGAGATACACAACGATGTACCCGAGTACTCGTTCGATGGGGAAACGCTCCGAGACAGGCTAAGCAGGCGTCAGTCCCATTGGATCCGCAACGTCTCAGTGCATTGGGGCATTCGGGGCGCCGGCACAAGCGACCGGCACCTACCCAATCAGCGCTAGCGCGATTGCTTTTGCAGCGTCTTATCCGGGTGCTTGCCAGGTGCCATGTTGGGCTGCTTGGTACGAGGTTGTTTAGTCCGTGTCTGCGCCGGCTGTATCGCACGCTGAGTCTGCGCCGGCGCATAGTGGGGATTCGCCACCTTAATGCGCACGGTGTGTTCTGTCGGTCCTTTCAGCAGGTTACAGGAATTGCTGGTATCCACCGCCTTAACGTGCAGATTAAGGTCCAGTGTAGCAATCAAACTGCTTTGCAGAGAGCTCTGCGAAGTGGGGCCATAATTCGGCAACTGCAGTTGCCAGCCCAGGTTGCTGTAACGGGTTCCTTCGTCAAGCGCCATCGTGACGGGCACCGAACTTTCCGGTAGCGGCACCACGACGGGTCCGTTTGGCGTGGGCATGGTCACCCTATCGAGAATGGCCCGCGCCACCACCACGCGCGGATTTTGCGGGTTCACATAACCCCACTCCCCACGCAAATTAATTGTGTCGCCGACGGTGTATACCGGCTTAGGAGAAGTCAAAGTCACCCGTTTAAGCTCCTGCCGCGGGTAGACACTGAGGGCAAGGTTATGATTAGGCGGCAATCCCAGCAGGTACATTCGCGCCAGGTCATCGACAAATCCCAGCACCATCTGCAGTGGATACTGTCCAGCAGAATCCAGCCTGACAATGGTCGGTGCGTTTTTGGGCTCATTGATCTGCAGTGTACTTCTGGTTTTCGGGTAGGCCAGGCCGTTTGAGGGACCTGCCAGCTGCCAGCCGTTTTTTGCCGGAATCACCCCCGGATGGGACGAGCGGATATAAATCAGATCCGGAGCACTGATGGTCACCCCAACAATGGAGGCATTGCCGGGGAAAACCGGGACCGCAGTTTCCCAGGGCCAGTAGGGCGTCCATTCTTCATACTGCTGCGCCAGGGAATAACAATTGGTTTTCACAAAAAAGTGATACAAACCCATTGGGGGACCTGGTGGTACCGCAATGCCGCCTTGAGCGAAGGCCGCGCCGCTCCACAGCATCAGTACGATTGAGAGAGAAAGTATCCGTGTCCGCATGCGCTTCTCCAGGTAAGTCATGAGCGTACAAAGTAGGACGTCAGGGCAGGCTTCGGTATCCCTCAAATAGGTGAGTCGCTATCTACAAGGCACTCGGTTGCAGCACAAAATCGCCGGCTTCGTGGCCAGATCGGGCAATCGGGGCGTAAGCGGGAATCTGCTCGAAGGCATATTGTTGTGCGGCGTAAGCCACCCGTGCAGCAACCGCCTCATACAGGGCCCTGCCGGTGAGCAGCTCGTTGTTTGTCTGCAGCGCCTCCAGAAACGCTTTGGCAAACACCGAATGTTGACCACCGCCGCCATCGAGTACCGGAGCCAGCCCACCGGAAGTCATCACAACGCGCGATTTCTTTTCTTCCATCATGCGCAGCCAGGTATCACGCTCTGCATTCGTTCGCGCTGACTCAATGCGGGTTAAACTGGACCGGGTTAACGTGCCGGAATAACAACTGTCTACCACCAGCATGATCTGCTTCGCCCGAATAACATTCAGAATGTCGGTAATGGCAACGTTGGACAGCCAGTTTGCGGTACTGTCCAGCTCAGCATCCACCGGCAGCCAGTGGCCGCGCATGTTAGCGCGGTCCAGCTCGCCATGACCCGCGTAGTAGATCAGCAGGTTATCGTCTGGCGTCAGGCTGGCCCGCAGTTCGTTCAGCGCAGAGAGTATGGCGTAACGATCGGCGTCCATCAGCACCTGCACGTCAAAACCATATTGTTGTGTCAGGATATCGCGCAGCGCCCTGATATCACTGGCAGGGGTTTCCAGCTGGGGCAAATAGCGATAGCGACTGTTGCCGATCAGCAGCGCCGTAAATCGACCCAGCCGAATGTCTGGCTGCCGTGTTACCGGTGGGTCAGCCTGTTGGCGTGTTAAGGTGAAGGCAAGATCACTGCGCTTACCCTGCTTATCAATAGCTGTAACACGCACCTCATCCGCATCGTTGACGTCTAACGTGTGCTGGAAAACGCCCGCATCATTGATGACCACAACGCTGCGATTAACGCTCAAACTCAGCAAGCCAGCGGGCGCAGTGACTCGCCCCACCATGTTCATGGTGCCCGCGTCGATTGCCGCCGGTATCTTGACCCTGACCAACCCTCGGGTGGCAGGCAGTACCGGTTCTATCAGGTTAATTACGGGACCCGCGAGTGCGGTATCGGGCGACAGCGGGACAACGCGCTGGATTGTCGAGTTTTTGAGCGCCGCCACCTCAGCCATCAGCGCCTGCAGTTCACTCAGCCGTGCCTGGGCCAGCTGATCTTTCTCCATCAGTTGTTGCTGTTGTTCCGCTACGGTTGCCGCAAGCGCATTTCTTTCGGCTGCACTTTCAGTAGCACGAGACTCAATCACCGCCGTTTTTTCCTGCAGCGCAGTTTGTTGGGTACTTACCACCTGGTGTAAATCAGCCAGCTCCGCCTGTAGCCGCGCTGCGTCAAGGGACTGTGATTGTAATGCCTCCACCAACAGCGAGAGACGTGTGATCTCTGCGTCCCGCGCGCTCACACTCTGTTGCAGGGTCTGCAGTTGCTTAGCTTGCCCGTCCCGCGCCGCCAGACTGGCCTGCAGTTGCGCGTTGTCTTGGCGTAACGCATCCAGTGCCGCTGCGAGCGTGTTGATTTCCTCTTTCACCAGGCTGTCTACCGGCGCCACGTCCACCGCATCATCAATGCTGATCGCGGTAGCGTCTTCCGGCAGGCCCATCGCCTGACGATAGTAGGACAGCGCTATGGCCTGATCCCGCGCCACCCCCAAGCCTCTTTCATAGAGGTTGCCCAGATTAGTCAACGCACGGGCTGAGTTCTGTGCAGCGGCTTGCGTATACCAACGCCGGGCCGCGGCATAGTCCGGACCGACACCAAGACCCTGCTCAAACATCTCACCCAGAATGGTTTGCGCTTCCGCGTCTCCCGCTTGCGCTGCGGGCAGCCAGACGCGCAACGCGGAACTGAGGCTGGCGCGATCTTCAACCACATATTCACCACCCCGGATGCGACACTCCTGCGCGGTAGTGCGCAATGGTCGGCGTGACGATACGTAGGTGGTGCGGGTACCTAACTGACGAATCTGGCCCGGCAACAGACAGTTCACCACCAGCAAGTCAGCGGCATCATCCTGTGCCGTTAACGCCGGGCTGAAGGCTGTCATCAGAACAACGGCGCAAACACTGTACAACATGCGCACGGCGCTACTCGTGGTTAAACCAGCGCGTCACGACCACACTGCCTTCGCCATCAGCACCCTTGAACATTTCCGGCGTGATCGCAAAGTCACCGGCGGTTGACGTGACTTGCACCGCAGCAGTCTTCACGCGCACCAGGCCCCGGGTCGCAGGCACCAAAGCGGGTTCCACCACCGGTTGAAATGACTGCGGCTGCACCTGACGTGGCAGATTAGCCAGACGACCCAGGACCTCCTCAATGTCGCTGCGCTGGACGTAAGAAGCGACAAAGAAGACTTGCTCGATACCCTTATAAGTATCCAACGCCCACCAGTCACCGGCTGCCTCTGGCAGTATGTATTCAGCGTCTGCAACGACGGGGTTTGCCTGACCGGTTTGCGTATCTGGAAAGATCTGCGCCACATAGCCCGTAGCATCTACGCCGATGACGTAGACATAACAAGCACAATTCACCCGAAAGTACGCCTTGATCAGGTCACCGAGGGCGGGGTCTGACCCACCGTCGCGCAGTACTGCACCATCTTCGATGGTCTGCAGGCCCTGTGTGCCGGCTGGTTGGCTCATCAACGCTACATCCACAAAAAAAGTTTATTTGT
>JBCCUW010000114.1:0-9937 GCA_039196385.1 Pseudomonadota bacterium | reverse complement strand
TGGAGTACATCTACAGCACTTATCTGCTGGAAAGGGTTGAAGAGCAGGGGGTACTGGTGGTCAACAAGCCCCAGTCTCTACGTGATTGCAACGAAAAGTTCTTTGCTACCGCATTTCCGGAATGCGGCCCACCGCTGGTCGTTTCCAGACGCAGCGACGTCCTCAAAGAGTTCCATGCGACCTACAAGAATGTGGTGTTTAAAAAGCTCGACGGCATGGGTGGCGCCTCAATTTTCAGGGTTATGCAGGACGACCCGAATTTGTCCGTCGTGATAGAAACGCTAACCGAAGGTGAGCAGAACCAGATCATGGGTCAGGTTTACCTGCCGGAAATTGTCGACGGTGACAAACGCATTCTGCTGGTGGACGGCGAACCCATACCCTACGCTCTGGCACGTATTCCCTCTGCCGGTGAAACCCGCGGCAACCTCGCCGCGGGCGGCCATGGTGAAGGCCGTGAATTGACTGAACGGGATCGCTGGATTGCCACACAGGTAGGCCCTGAGCTGAAGCGCCGCGGTCTGGTCTTCGTCGGCATTGATGTGATTGGCGACTACCTGACGGAGGTGAACGTGACCTGCCCAACCTGCATTCGGGAACTGGATGCACAGTTTTCTCTCGACATTGCAGGTAATCTAATCGATACCATATTGGCGAAACCGAAACCCGCTGCTTAAATTTGCCTATGTCAGACACCGTCGTTACCGCCAAAGATCGCTTTTCTTTCAGCCTGTTTCTGGCGCTGACGCTCCATGCTGCGCTGATTCTGGGGGTAGGTTTTTCGTCGGACCTGAATACATCCGAAAACCTGAGCATTGATGTCACGCTGTCGGTGGCTAACGATCAGATTGTCCCCGAAGAGGCCGACTTTATTGCCGCCGACAACCAGCTTGGCAGCGGCAGCGAGGCGGACGTACAGGACATGACCACTCGCGAGGAGGCGGATTTTCACAACAACGAAATGGCGCCGGTATTATCTCAGGTAGCGCCGATGCCCGAAATCAGCCAGCAGCAGGACAAGCTGTTGACCACTGTGGCGCCGGCGGATGAGTCGGCCCAGACTGAGCTACAGGAGCTGACTGAACTGTTGGAAGCACCCGCCGATGCGCAGATGAACCGAGAAAAACTGGTGCAGGAAATCGCCAGCCTGGAAGCTCGTATTGCCCAGGACCAGCAGGCGCTGGCCAAAATGCCCCGCACCAAACGCATCAATACCGTGACTACACGCTCCGCAGCAGAAGCTGCGTACCTGAACATGTGGCGCCAGAAGTGCGAACGCATCGGCCGCATCAACTACCCCGCGGGGCAGCTCGAGGGTGAAGTATTGATGTTGGTTTCCATAATGGCGGATGGCAGCCTGGAAGAAGTCAGAGTACTGAAATCATCGGGCCATCGCGAGCTGGACCGCGCTGCCTTGACCACAGTTCGCCAGGCCGCGCCGTTTCAGCCGTTTAATGTCGAAATGCGCAAAGATTACGACCGCCTGGAGTTCACCCGCACCTGGCAATTCAGCAAATCCGGAGCTGCGCTGGGCGGCTGAGTATCGAGACCGTGCCCTTTAGAGGCCGCTTCAGTAGAATCAGCGGATGAACTTGAAGCACCACTTTTTACTTCCCATGCCTTCCTTGAGCGGCGACTATTTTGCCAACAGCCTGACCTATATCTGCGAACACAGCGACGAGGGTGCCATGGGCTTAATGGTCAATCGCCCGTCAGATGTCTCACTCCTGGAGCTGATGGCACAGATCGGCTTAAAAACAAATCGCCGCCTGATAGAAACTCCAGTTCTTGAAGGCGGTCCGGTTTCAACCGAACGTGGCTTTGTACTGCATAGTGATGACAAAACGTATGAGTCTTCGGCAAACCTGGGCAACACCCTCTCCCTGTCCACGGCCCTGGAAGTACTGGATGCCATTGCCCGAGACGCAGGCCCACAGCGCTACCTCGTGACGCTGGGGTACGCAGGTTGGGCTGCGGGTCAACTGGAGGCAGAAATAAAAAACAATGTGTGGTTGACCACCGAGGCTGACCCTGATGTGTTATTCAACGCCCCGTATGAAAACCGTCTAAATGCAGTGGCCGCCGCAATGGGCATTGATCTGAGTCTGATTGCACGGCCTGGGAATGCCTGACCAAAAATTCAGCGGTGCGCTGCTGGCATTCGACTTCGGCACCCAGCACATTGGTGTTGCCGTGGGCCAAAGCATCACAGGCACCGCACGGGGCGTGGCCACGCTGAAGGCCCGCGATGGTGCACCCGCATGGCGTCATGTCAAAGATCTGCTGGACACCTACCGACCGGCGCTACTGGTGGTCGGCTTGCCCCTGAATATGGATGGCACCGCCTCTGCAATAGCGGATCAGGCCAGGCAGTTTGCGGCGCTGCTGGAACAGAAAGCTGATCTGAACGTGGCCATGCAGGATGAGCGATTAACCACCGTGCAGGCTAAAGAACAATTGGATTGGGCCCGCGCCGCAGACAAAGCGAATACAGACCACGAGCTCGCCGCCTGTTTTATTGCTGAAGACTGGTTAGCCGCCAACGCAGCCCTGTGAGCCAGGGTGCGCCTAACGGAAGCTCACTGCCGTATCATCAGCGTCAGGTTCAATAGACAGATGGTCCACACCCTCCATGGGATTGGATTTGGCGTCTGAACCCAGCTTGATCATCAGTCGCAGATCATTCGGTGAATCTGCGCTGGCAATTGCCGCATCGTAGGATATTTCACCTTCCGCATACAGCTTGTAAAGCGCCTGATCAAACGTCTGCATGCCATGCTCCGTCGACTTGGTCATCAGCTCTTTGAGCAGATGCACGTCCCCTTTACGGATATGGTCTGCAACCAACGGCGTATTGATGAGTATCTCTACCGCAGCTCGACGGCCTTGGCCATCTACCGTGGTAATCAGTTGTTGGGCAACCATCGCCTTCAGATTCAGCGACAGGTCCATCCAGATCTGACTGTGTCGATCGGTCGGGAAAAAGTGGATGATCCGGTCCAGGGCCTGGTTAGCGTTGTTGGCGTGGAGCGTACACAGACACAAATGGCCGGTTTCCGCAAAAGCTATGGCATGCTCCATGGTCTCACGGCTGCGCACCTCACCAATCATGATGACATCCGGCGCCTGACGCAGCGTATTCTTCAATGCCACTTCAAACGAATCAGTATCAACACCAACTTCTCGCTGCGTCACGATACAGCCGCGATGCTGGTGGATAAATTCGATCGGGTCTTCAATACTGATGATGTGACCGCTCGAATTTTCGTTGCGATGTCCAATCATGGACGCCAGCGATGTCGACTTACCAGTACCCGTGGCACCCACAAATATGATCAACCCCCGCTTGGTCATGGCCAGATCTTCAATAATCGGCGGCAAACCCAGATCGGAACAGCGCGGAATATTCACTTCGATACGCCGCAAGACCATACCGACGAGGTTACGCTGGAAAAAGGCACTGACCCGGAACCGGCCCAGGCCGCGGGTGTTAATCGCGAAGTTGCACTCATGCTCCTTGTCAAACGCACTCTGCTGATCAGGATTCATCACGCCGTACACCAGCTCTTTGGCCTGCTCAGGTGACAAGGCGCTTTTACCGGCCGCATACAACTTGCCGTTAACTTTGACCATGGGCGGTTTACCTGCCGTGATAAACAGATCAGACGCGCCTTTTTCGACCATGAGCTTGAGTAATTTATCGAATTCCATAAGGGTTTCTCGCTATGCTTGTCGCTCTACCGGCAGCTAGAAGTTCTCCGGTACCTTGGCTTTCTCTTTCGCCGTGTCGCGTCCGATCATGCGTTTGGTCACCAGATCCTGCAGGCACTGGTCCAGAGTCTGCATACCCACTGCGGCACCGGTCTGAATGGACGAATACATCTGGGCTACCTTGTCTTCACGCACCAGATTACGAATCGCCGGGGTGCCGATCATGATCTCGTGTGCCGCCACCCGGCCCCCATTCACTTTTTTCAAGAGCGTCTGGGAAATGACCGCCTGCAGAGATTCTGACAACATGGAACGCACCATGTCTTTTTCCTCGGCCGGGAATACGTCAATAATACGGTCGATGGTTTTGGCCGCTGACGTGGTATGCAGTGTGCCGAATACCAGGTGGCCGGTTTCTGCAGCAGTCAATGCAAGGCGGATGGTTTCCAGGTCGCGCAACTCACCAACCAGGATGATATCCGGGTCTTCCCGCAGCGCTGAGCGCAGGGCTTCGTTGAAGCCATGGGTATCGCGGTGAACCTCACGCTGATTGACCAGGCACTTTTTGGATTCATGGACAAACTCAATGGGGTCTTCGATCGTCAGGATGTGGTCGTAACGATTGTCATTGATGTAATCCACCATCGCCGCCAGCGTTGTACTTTTGCCCGAGCCCGTAGGTCCTGTAACCAGTACCAGACCCCGGGGCACCATAGACACGTCTTTAAACACCTGGCCCAGGCCCAGATCATCCATTGTCAGCACTTTGGAAGGAATCGTTCTGAAAACCGCACCTGCGCCGCGATTCTGATTAAAAGCGTTCACCCGGAACCGGGCCACGCCGGGGACTTCGAAAGAAAAATCGGTTTCTAGAAACTCTTCAAAGTCCTTACGCTGTTTGTCGTTCATGATCTCGTAAATAAGACCATGAACTTCTTGATGTTCCAGGGGGGGCAGATTGATACGGCGTACATCTCCGTCGACCCTGATCATCGGCGGCAAGCCGGCAGAAAGGTGCAGATCTGAAGCGCCCTGTTTTGCGCTAAAGGCCAGCAGTTCGGTTATGTCCATGAAGCGATCCTTTTCTTTGCCTAACCATTAGTCCAGGTAGTTGATCCCGGGGACACCGCCACCGCAGTCGCAAATGCAATCATCTACCGCCTCGCACGCTAAGTATGACCGTGCACAGGAATCACTATAGTATGCCCATCAACTGCGCCGCACCAAGGCTTATCCCGCGGATCTTAAGCATAGGTCAGCTTGATTTTTGGAATATGCGACAGCGTTAACACTGCATGTGCGAGAAACCACAGAGCCGAAACACAGAGAGCCCGAACCGAAAGTCGAAACCACAGAGTGATGGCCCAACAGAACAGAAACATAGAACGCAACTTAGTTGCGTTAAATCAGAGAATTGACGCCGCCTGCACTGCGGCCGGCAGAACCCGCGACGCGTTGCAGTTAATCGCCGTATCAAAGACTATGCCGATCGCGGATGTGCGCGAAGCCTACGCGCTGGGATTACGCCACTTTGGCGAAAACTACGTTGACGAGGCGGTCGCAAAAATCAGGGCAGGGACGGATCTGGCAGCAACTTGGCACTTTATCGGGCGTGTGCAAAGCAACAAAACCCGTTCGATCGCCACACACTTCGACTGGGTGCATACCATCGACCGACCCCGGATTGCCCAGCGGCTCAATGACCAGTGCCCGCCTGGTAAACAGTTGAACGTGTTGATTCAGGTCAACATCGACGCAGACCCCGACAAAGCCGGGGTAATGGCTGCTGACACCGAGGCATTGCTCGCAAAGATCTGCGAGCTGCCGAATCTGCGTGCACGTGGCCTCATGACGATTCTCGCGCGCCCCAGCCATTCGGACGTCACAGCGACAACCAGAGAAAGTCGTGGGTCAGCGGCTGCGATGAGCTATCGTTCCATGGCACAATTAGCGGCTCGCTTGAAAACAAAGATTCCTTCCGGGTCAGCAGCGTGGGATACCCTGTCTATGGGCATGACCGCTGATTTAGAGGAGGCCGTGGCGGCGGGCGCCACTCACTTGCGGATCGGCACTGCACTGTTCGGTGAGCGTCAAAAGCCGTAGCAGTACCGCCCAGCATCGGTTTGGAGAACACCGTGTCAGCATATACATACAGGCGCCTGTGTTGAGCGCCCCAGAAACCGGCAACAAGCCGTTGCATATCACCTTTATCGGCGCCGGCAACATGGCTACCGCAATGATCCGCGGTCTCCTTGCCGGGGGCTGCGAGCCAGCCACGATACGTGCCGCAGACCCACTGAACGCAGCTCTGAGCACCATCGCGTCACACGGGATAGTGACAACCACAGACAACAATGCAGCCATTGCAAACGCTGACGTGGTGGTGTTGGCCGTGAAGCCGCAGGTGGCGCAACAAGTGGTTAAGGGATTACACACGCTGACCCCTAAAACCCTGCTGATCTCCATCGCTGCCGGCATCAACCTGTCCAGCCTGCAAAGCTGGACAAGCAACGAGCAGCCCATTGTCCGGTGTATGCCCAACACCCCCGCGCTAATGGGTGCCGGGATAGCTGGACTCTTTGCCAACAACGCGTGCGTCGCAGAACATCAAGTGAGCGCCGCCCAGGTACTGAGCGCGGCAGGAGAGATTGTCTGGGTCGATGCAGAAACACAGCTGGACGCGGTAACTGCAGTGTCAGGCAGCGGCCCTGCTTACTTTTTCCTGCTGATGGAAGCGATGATCGATGCGGGTCAGCAACGTGGCTTAAGCCGCGAAACTGCCACACAGCTGACCTTGCAAACCGCTTTCGGTGCCGCCTTAATGGCCCGGGACAGCGATACGACGCCGGCCCAGCTGCGCCAGAACGTCACGTCTCCTGGCGGCACCACCGCCGCCGCGCTTGAGGTGATGCTGCAGCGCCAGCTACCCGACATCGTTGCCGAGAGTATTTCCGCGGCCGACCGCCGCGCCGCAGAACTAGCCGAGGAGTTTGGTCGTTAGTTATGGTGAGTTCACTCAATATTGTTGTTCAGTTCATTTTCCATCTGGCCTGCATGCTGTTTCTCATACGGTTTCTGCTGCAAGCCAGCCAGGCAGATTTTTACAACCCGATCAGCCAGGCAGTGGTGAAAGGCACAGATCCGGTGTGCAAACCGTTACGCAGCATTATCAAACCTATGGGTGGCCTCGACTTGGCTTCCATCCTGGTCGCCTGGCTGGTGGCAGTCAGCAGCATCTACGCCCTGGTTTACATTAACCAGGGCGGGATCGCCTCACCCGCGTTGACCGTATTGTGGCTGGGCCTGGTCAAGATGCTCCTCGTGCTCACGCAGTTTTACCGCTACACCCTGCTCATTGTCATCATTGCCAGCTTCCTGGTACAGGGTTCTCCGCACCCCGCACTACAATTGTTGCAGCAGCTGTTGGAACCTTTGCTGGCACCCATTCGCCGGGTCATGCCTAATTTCGGGCCCATTGACCTGTCCCCGATGTTGCTGATTCTGGTGATCTATCTGGTAGAGAATATCATCAGCCAAATGGTACCCCGGGGACTGGGCTGAGACTGGACCAGGAATTGGACACAAGCATGCAGACCGCTTCCACAAATTCCCAATCTGTCGGCATAGTGGCGCCACAGGTTTATCAGCACAACACACCATTTGCCCTGGAGTGCGGCACCGTGCTGCCGCAGTACGAGCTGGTCTTTGAGACTTATGGCACTCTGAACGCCACCCGCAGCAACGCGATACTGATCTGTCACGCACTGTCCGGGCATCATCACGCCGCGGGTTATCACAGCGCTGACGACGCCAAACCGGGCTGGTGGGATAACTGTATCGGTCCGGGTAAACCCATCGATACCAGTACTTTTTTTGTCGTCAGCCTGAATAACCTGGGGGGTTGTCATGGCAGTAGCGGTCCTCGCAGCGTAGATCCCGCTACCGGTCAGCCCTACGGTCCGAATTTTCCCAACGTGGTCGTCAAAGACTGGGTAAACAGTCAAGCGCATCTGGCGGATCATCTGGGCATTAAAAAATTTGCTGCAGTCATCGGTGGCAGTCTGGGCGGGATGCAGGCCTTACAGTGGGCGATCGACTATCCCACGCGTATACATAGCGCGGTGCTGATTGCCAGCGCGGCCAAGCTGTCTGCGCAGAACATTGCGTTTAACGAAATTGCCCGACAAGCAATTGCTTCTGATCCAAACTTTTTTGCCGGCAATTACGCAGTGGAGAACAGCGTACCTGACAAAGGCTTGATGCTGGCCCGTATGATTGGCCATGTCACCTATCTATCCGATGACGGCATGCGTGAGAAGTTTGGCCGCGAACTCAAATCCGGTGATCTGAGCCGGGGTGCTGACGTCGAGTTTCAGGTAGAAAGCTATCTGCACCATCAAGGCCGGGTGTTCTCGCGCAGCTTTGACGCCAATACGTACGTGCTCATGACCAAGGCACTGGACTATTTCGATCCGGCGCGCGACGCTGATGACAGTCTGGTCGACGCGCTAGCTGTCGCTAAAGCCAAGTTTCTGGTGGTGTCTTTTTCCAGCGACTGGCGCTTTTCCGTCGAACGCTCGAAAGAAATCATCGACGCTCTGATAGCAGCGGGCAAAAACGTTGCTTCGGCCACGATCAGGTCGGACCACGGCCACGACTCTTTCCTGTTACCCATCGAACGTTACCTGCAGGTATTGCAGGCCTACCTGAGTCGGGTGGCTATTGAGGTGTGTGATGACCACGCTGCGCCCTGACCTGAAGATCATCGCTGACCTGATTTTACCCCGGGCCAGAGTACTGGACCTGGGCTGTGGCGAGGGTGATCTGCTGGCCCATCTGCAACAGGAAAAGGCCGTAAACGGCTACGGTCTGGACGTTGATCCGGATAACATCCGCATCTGCATGGAGAAAGGGGTCAATGTTGTGGAGCAGAACCTGGATGAAGGTCTGGCGAACTTCGCAAGAGACAGTTTCAATATGGTGGTGATGACAGAGACTATTCAGTCGGTGCGCGCGCCAGACCACCTCCTGCAGGAAATGCTGCGCATCGGCGAAGAGTGCATTGTCACTTTCCCCAACTTTGGGCACTGGCGTTGTCGCATGCAGCTGATGGCGCTGGGGCGCATGCCCGTGTCAAACTACATTCCGCACAGCTGGTTCGATACCCCCAATATTCACTTGTGTACGTTTAAAGATTTTGAACAACTTTGTGCGGATCTGACACTGCGCGTCATTGAGCGGCGGGTAGTGGATCAGCGTTACAGCGAGCAGCGGTTTGCAGATCTGCTGCCCAATCTATTGGGCCCAATCGCATTCTATCGGCTGGGCCGCCCCGTTTGAGCTGCGGCATGAACCGTGAGGCCTGAAATGAAATATATTGTCACGCTGTTCCTACTGTGCTGCGCCGGCCAGCTGCAAGCGGAACAGTTTCAACAGATTGGCCAGTATCAGGCCCACTACATCGTCGTGCCAACAACGTTTATCCGCGCCGATGTGGCGCAGAAATATGGTCTGATGCGGGGTAAAAACCGCGCGCTGGTGAACGTATCGGTGCTGGATGCCAAACTCAATCCAACCACGGCCCAGATATCCGGACGGTCAACCAACCTGTTGGGGCAACCTCAGGATCTGACCTTTAAGCAGGTGACTGAAGGGCCTGCCATCTACTATCTTGCGCTGCTGCGCCACGTGGATGAAGAACACCATCTGATCAAACTGGACATTGCCCTGGACGACGGTACCACCGGTACCATCGAATTCCGGCAGAAGATGTACTTCGAAGAATAATGCGCGTTGTCCTGGCCAGCCACAATTCCGGGAAACTGAAAGAGTTGCGGGCTTTGCTGACGGATGTCGGCTGGCAACTCGAAAGTCAGGCGGACCACCAGGTTGCTGCTGTTCCCGAAGACGGTCTGACATTTGTAGAAAATGCCCTGCTTAAGGCTCGGGGCGTGTGCGCAGCCACCCGTCTGCCAGCCATCGCTGACGACAGCGGTCTGGTGGTACCCGCGCTTAACGGTGCCCCCGGCATTTACTCCGCCCGTTATGCGGGCCAACACGGCGACGACCATGCCAACAATCAAAAGTTACTTAAGGCGCTGACAGGCGTCCAAGATCGCCGTGCCTATTTTTTCTGCGCCATGGTGTTCTTGTTAAACGCGGACGATCCCACTCCCATCATCGCCACGGCCGCCTGGCACGGGTCAATTCTTGAAGCACCACGCGG
>JBCCUW010000113.1:0-9938 GCA_039196385.1 Pseudomonadota bacterium | reverse complement strand
CTCATTCACTTGATGCATATGACGGATCCAACTTACGCTCAGTCCTTGGATCGGCAATCAATGCCGTTTTTACCCAACGTGTTCGCACTACGCGCAAGAGGCGCTGGAGAAGCATGGCCCGTGGCGTGGGCTCGGCTTGAGCATCAGGCGTTTGAGCCGTTGTCACCCCTATCACGCAGGCGGCGTGGACCTGGTGCCTGAAGCTGACCAGAAGCAAAATTAGGAAGCTGAATGTTACCTCCTGAAATACAACGTGTTGTTTTGCTCGTCGCCCTCGCGGCCACAGCATATCTGATGATTTTGGCCTGGAACGAAGATAGTCAGGCGGGTCGGGAGGAAATCAGCTATGCGGAGGCTCCGCTGGTGGCGCCTTCGTCGAATGCAGTTCCGGAAGTGTCTGAGATACCAACACCCGCTGCCGTGCAGGGCAGTGATGTGCCGGATGCCAGTTTGCTCACTGAGCAGCCTGCCGAAGGCGCAACGCAAGCGGGTGACGCCACCACACAGAATGTTGCCAGCTCCGCTCAGCTGGTGACCGTGAGCACGCCAACTTTAAAGGTTTGGATAGATCTATTGGGCGGCGATATCGTGCGTGTTCAGCTTCCGCAGTATCCCGTGGACATAGATCGCAAAGACCTGCCTTTCCTCCTGCTTGAGCGCAGCGCGGCACAAACCTATGTGGCCCAAAGTGGGTTGATTGGTGCGGATGGGCCTGATTCCAAATCCACCCGACCACTTTTTCAGGTAAACAACCACGACGTGAAGCTGGTTGCGGGAGAAACCAAGCGTGTGACGTTGACGCATCAAACAGACGATGCGCTGGTGAGCAAAACGTTCGTGTTTCGCGCGGATGATTACCTGGTGGATGTTGAGTACACCATGCAGAACGCATCCTCTCGAACTCTCAAAGCGGCGATGTTTGCGCAGATTAAGCGAGATTCCAGGCCACCGCCGAATAACGAGTCGTTTGCGTTGGCCCCACAGCCCTATCTGGGCGCGGCTTTTACCACGCTGGAAGAGCGTTATCTGAAAGTCGACTTTGACGACATCGACGATGACGGTCCGTGGCGGGAGAGCGTGGTAGGCGGCTGGACTGCCTTCCTGCAGCACTATTTCCTGTCCGCATGGGTAGCGCCGCCAGAGCAGACGAACAATTACTTCGGGCGCCGCGGAGGTGATGGCACCTATCTGTTTGGCTTTACCACACCGCTACAGCAGATTGACGCGGGACAGCAGGGCACCTGGCAAGCTCAATTTTATGCGGGCCCGAAAGATCAGAAGCGACTCGAACAGATATCACCCAACCTTAACCTCACTGTCGACTACGGTTTTCTGTGGTGGCTGGCCGTGCCGCTGTTTTACCTGCTCGACTGGTTGTATGGCCTGGTGGGTAATTGGGGTATTGCGATCATTCTCCTCACAGTGGTTGTCAAAGCGGCGCTGTATCCTTTGTCTGCTGCCGGCTATCGCTCAATGGCCAATATGCGCCGCGTCGCGCCGGCCATGAAAAAGCTGCAAGAGCGTTACGGCAACGATCGCGAAAAGTTATCCAAAGAGATGATGGCGCTGTACAAAAAGGAGGGGGCAAATCCCCTGGGCGGTTGTCTGCCGATGTTGCTGCCCATGCCGATCTTTATTGCGCTCTACTGGGTTCTGTTCGAATCCGTGGAACTGCGTCAAGCGCCATTTTTCCTCTGGATCGAAGACCTCGCAGTGATGGATCCATTTTTTATCCTGCCACTTTTGATGGGCGCGAGCATGTACTGGATGCAGACGCTGAATCCCCAGGTGGGAGACCCAATGCAGGTGAAGATGATGAAAATGATGCCGATCATGTTTACGGTGTTGTTCTTGTTCTTCCCGGCAGGACTTGTTCTGTATTGGTTGGTCAATAACGTGTTGTCGATTGCGCAGCAACAATACGTCTACAAGCAGGCAGAAAAAGCCCAGGCTGCCGCTTCCTGAGCAACATGCCGCGTGATCCGTCCAGTCAGGCCTTAGATAACGATCTGATTGTGGCGGTTGCCACGGCGCCGGGCCAGGGCGGGGTTGGCATCGTGCGTCTGTCTGGAGCCGGTGCTCTGCAACTAGGGCAAACGCTCACTCGACGTTCGTTGGTCGCCCGGCAAGCCATTTACTGCCAGTTTTTTGATCAACAAGACCACCTCATTGATGAGGGCTTAGCGTTATGGTTTCCCGAACAGCGCTCGTTTACCGGTGAAGAAGTGGTTGAACTGCAGGCCCATGGTAGTCCGGTTGTGCTGCAGCTGCTGCTGGATGCCTGTCGCGAGCTGGGCGCGCGTCTGGCGCGTCCGGGTGAGTTCAGCGAACGCGCGTTTTTGCATGGCCGCATGGATCTGGCCCAGGCGGAGGCTGTTGCAGACCTTATTGCAGCATCGTCTGCGGCGGCCGCGCGCAGTGCGGTGCGCTCGTTGCGTGGTGACTTTTCTCGCGATGTGAACGTTCTCGCGGATGATCTTGGCGGACTGCGAGTGCTGGTAGAAGCGTGTATCGACTTCCCGGAGGAAGAGGTTGAACATCTGCAGAGTGCTGGGGTCGCGGCGCGGGTCGAAGTGCTGCTTAAAGCACTGCGCGCGCTGTTGCAGCAGTGTGGCCAGGGTCGATTGATGAACGAGGGCGTTTCCGTTGCTCTATTGGGCGCGCCGAACGTGGGGAAATCAAGTCTGCTGAATGTCCTGGCGGGTGAAGAAGCAGCCATCGTCACAGACATACCAGGCACCACAAGAGACTTGTTGAAGGTTGATCTGGTGCTCGACGGCGTGCCCGTCCGTCTGGTTGATACAGCGGGACTTCGTGTGACCGAGGATGTCGTTGAAAAATTGGGCGTAGCGCGCGCTCGAGAACAGGCACAACAGGCGGATCTTATTGTATTGCTGCTGGATGCAGGACAGCTGGAGGAAGTGCGTGAAGAGGGCGTCGCCACGGCAGTCGCGTCGACCCGCCAATCGCTGCACGTGAGCGACCAGGTGCCTCTGCTCGCTGTGCTCAACAAAATAGATCTGCTCGAGCCAGAGCAGCGGAACGCCAGATCCGCCTCTTATGTGGGGGTTTCAGCGCTGCACAATCAGGGTATTGAGACATTGAAGCGCGCCATTCTTCAGCAGCTGGGTCGTGACGACACTGAAGTACCTTACACCGCTAGAGCGCGTCACATTGCGGCACTGGAGTCAGCCCGCACGCATCTGCATGAAGCGGCTGATCAGTTGGCACAGGGGCATTCGAGTGAATTAATCGCTGAAGCCCTGCGCGCGGCGCACATGGATCTGGGCGAGATTGTGGGCACCGTCACGCCGGATGATCTGCTGGGTAGAATATTCAGCGAGTTCTGCATCGGCAAATAAACGGTGGCGACCAAACGTGAAAGAAGCGTTGAGGAAGCAGAAAAGAAGCGCCAAAGAAGGGCCAAAGAAGGGCTAAAAAACCGAAAGCCAGGAAAGCAGGATCCTGGCAGCCTGCTGTCTCTTCCAATGGGGAGGCGAAACACTATACTTGTCCGCCCGCAATTACCGTGGTTTCAGCAAAACCGTGCAATATCCTGATCATTTTGATGTCATTGTTGTGGGTGGTGGGCATGCCGGCACTGAAGCGGCTGCCGCAGCCGCGCGCATGGGTGCAAAAACCCTGCTGTTAACGCAGAACATAGAAACAATCGGCCAGATGTCCTGTAACCCCGCCATCGGCGGTATTGGCAAAAGCCATCTGGTGGCTGAAATTGACGCGCTCGACGGTATTATGGCGCGGGCGACGGATCAGGCGGGCATCCATTTCAAAGTCTTGAATGCCAGCAAAGGCCCGGCGGTACGCGCCACTCGAGCTCAGGCAGACCGAGCTTTGTATCGCAACGCTGTGCGCCAATTGTTGGAACATCAGGACAATCTGCAGATCTTTCAGCAATCTGTAGTCGACTTTATCCTCCAGGGAGATCGCGTGGCGGGGGTCGAAACCCAGATGGGTTTGCAGTTTCATTGTCGCGCCATTGTGCTGACCACAGGCACCTTCCTGGGCGGCAAGATCCATATTGGCAACGAAAATCATGCGGGCGGACGTGCCGGAGATGCGCCTTCTATCGCTCTCGCCCAGCGCTTACGCGCCATGCCATTCCGCGTCGGCCGGCTGAAAACCGGTACACCGCCGCGTATTGACGGCCGCACCGTAGATTACCGTACGCTGGAGCGTCAGCCAGGTGATCAGCCGCGTCCGAAAATGTCGAGCCTGTCCGATATAGCGGAGCACCCGACCCAGGTGGACTGCCATATCGCTCGTACCAATCTCCGCACGCACGAAATTATTGCCGCAAATATTGAGCGTTCTGCCATGTACAGCGGCGCTATTGAGGGGACCGGCCCTCGTTATTGTCCCAGTATCGAAGACAAGGTGGTGCGGTTTGCGGACAAGCTGGAACATCAGATTTTTCTCGAACCAGAAGGATTAAATACCACGGAGCTGTATCCCAATGGCATTTCCACCAGTCTGCCATTTGACGTGCAACTGGCTTTCGTGCGCTCGATCGAGGGTTTCGAACGAGCCCACATTACCCGTCCTGGATATGCCATAGAATACGACTATTTCGACCCGCGGGATCTGCAGTATTCATTGCAGACGAAGACCATTGAAGGGCTGTATTTTGCAGGCCAGATTAACGGCACAACGGGTTATGAAGAGGCGGGTGCTCAGGGATTGCTTGCCGGTATGAACGCCGCCCGCCAGGTGGATGGCAAGTCGGCCTGGGAGCCTCGTCGCGATGAAGCTTATATCGGGGTGCTGGTGGATGACCTGATTACGCTGGGTACATCAGAACCTTACCGTATGTTTACTTCACGCGCCGAATTCCGTCTGCGCCTGCGCCAGGATAACGCCCACGAACGTCTGACCGAAACAGGCATAAATATGGGCGTGGTCGGGTCACATAGAGCAAGCTGGTATCAGCAACGCCAGGACGCAACGCAAGAACTCACAGCACTGCTCCAACAACACCGCTTACGCCCTGGCGACAGTCTTGAACAAGCTTTGCAGCTTAATCTTAAGAATGATGCCGTTTTGCTCGATGTGCTGAAGCGACCCGAAGTCAAAGGCGCACAGCTACAGCAAGTGGCCGCACAGGATCACGGTTTCAGCCCCAGCTTGGTAGCGCTGCTTAACGACGACGAACTGTTGAGCCGCGTCGAAACGGAAACCAAATATGCGGGCTACATAAAACGTCAGGACGATGAAATTGCCAAAATCCGGCGGCATGAAGGGATGGCGCTACCTGCTGACATGGACTATCACGCAATTGCGGGTCTTTCCAACGAATTGCGCCAGAAACTGACCGAGCATCAACCCGCCAATCTAGCGCGGGCAGCGCGGATTCCAGGCATCACCCCTGCAGCATTGTCGATTTTGTTGGTGCATGCCAGACAGCGTGCAAGGCGCCCTGAACGGGCTGTCAGCTGACCGGCAAACCAACGGCAATGCATTGAACGACCATGTGCAGGAACAGCTGCTTGCGCTGCTACCGGAATTAGCTGAGCGGGATATTGTCCTGCAGGAACAGCAGTTTCACCAGCTGGTGAACTACTGCGAGATGCTGCACAAATGGAATCGCACCTTCAATCTGATCTCACGACGCGACATTCAGCGTCTTGTCAGTCGACATATCCTGGACAGCGTCAGCGCGCATCACCTGTTGTGCGGACAGCGCGTGTTGGATGTCGGGAGCGGTGCTGGTCTGCCCGGTATTCCTCTGGCTTGCCTGAACCCGAATAGAGATTTTGTACTGGTGGATAGAATGGCGCGGCGGGTTCGCTTTTTGTCTCACGTTGTCCAATCGCTGGCGTTAAGCAGAGTGGCTGTGCAAGAGCTTGATCTGCTGGCTTCAACGCCGGTAGCCGCGCTGGGTGGTAAGTTGTTTGATACCATTGTCGCCCGTGCAGTGGCCCCGGCATTAGATCTCTGGCAATTGGTTGGGCACCTGTTAAGTGAACAGGGGCAAATGCTACTGTACGCGAGTACGCAGATGGATGAAGCGGACTGGCGGGCGCAACTTGAGCATCTGGCCGAGGTTCAAGTGGAAGCCACTGCGCATAAGTTCCCAGTCGGCAACGCTTTGCATACCGTTCTGCAATTGCGTGCTGAACAGGACTCGGGTTGAAAATCCTGCTGTGAGGGCTTGCTTGTGAGTAGCATACATTGAGGACTGTGGCGGTCGCCAACCAGAAAGGTGGGGTGGGCAAGACCACAACAAGCGTGAATCTGACCGCATCGCTGGCGATGTCGGGGAGTCGGGTATTGCTGGTTGATCTGGATCCCCAGGGCAATGCCACCATGGGGTGTGGGGTAGATAAGAACGCCATTGAAGCTTCTATTTACGATTGGTTGCTGGAAGCGCAGCCCCTCGACAAGCTTACTCATCGGTGTAATGGTGGCTTCGAGATACTACCCTCTAACCTTGATCTAACGGCTGCTGAAGTGGCCCTGATGCAGCAGGACAATCGAGAGTATTTTATTCGCGACCGACTTGCCGCGCAGGCCCGCAGCTACGACTACGTTATTATCGACTGTCCGCCCAGTCTCAGTATTCTTACTGTGAACGCGCTTATTGCCGCTGATGGCGTGCTGATTCCCATGCAGTGCGAATACTATGCGCTGGAAGGTTTGAGTGCGTTGCTGGATACCATTCAGGGGGTGCAGAGTCACGCCAATCCGGATTTGGTCATAGAGGGCATATTGCGAACGATGTATGATCCGCGCAACAGCCTGACCAGGGACGTGTCCCGGCAGTTGATCCAGTACTTCGGTGATCAGGTGTTTCGAACGGTTATTCCGCGCAACGTGCGACTCGCCGAGGCACCCAGTCACGGCCTGCCGGCAATTTTGTATGATCGAACGTCGCGGGGGGCAGTGGCCTATATGGCGCTGGCTGGGGAGCTTCGACAAAAACATAAACAAAACACACCGCCCCAGTCCGTTTAAGCAGGCGCACGCGACCAGGACGGGACGAACAAACTAGAAATGAGCAAAAAACGACTAGGCCGGGGACTGGACTCGCTGCTGTCTACGCCGAAAGCAGCGCAGACCGATGCTGAAGATAAGCCGGTGGATACTGCAGCACCAACGCAAATTGCGCAGGAGCCTGCCCTTGAACCGGCGGCCGGAACCTCGTCTTTAATCCAGAAAGCCATGCGTGCCAGCAGTCCCGCACCGGACGGTGTGGTCCCAGAGCTCGATGTCAATCAAATCCGTCCCAGTCCGTATCAGCCCCGCCGGCACTTCGATGAAGAATCCCTTGGGGAATTGTCCCAATCCATTGCCAGTCAGGGCCTGTTGCAGCCGGTCGTGGTGCGCAAGCTGGCCCAGGGTGGCTATGAGCTCATTGCTGGAGAACGTCGCTGGCGCGCGGCTCAGCTGGCCGGCTTGAAAAAGATACCCGCCATGGTGAAAACCGTGACGGATCGCCAGGCGTCAGCGCTGGCGCTGATAGAAAACGTCCAACGGGAGGACTTGAGTGCGTTGGAAGAAGCCATGGGGCTCGCCCGTTTGCGGGATGAATTTGAGTTAACGCAACAGCAGATTGCGGATGCCGTTGGCAAATCCAGGGTGGCCATTGCCAATTTGCTGCGTTTGCTAAACCTCGGTGCGACCGCCCGGGGGTTGCTTGAAGCAGGGCAAATAGAAATGGGCCATGCCAGGGCGCTGCTGGGTCTGGAGGGTATTGCCCAGGACCAGGCGGCACGCCAGGCTGCCGAACAGGGTTTGTCGGTCCGACAAACAGAGGCGCTGGTCAAACGCGCGGGCCAACCCCCCGCGACACCGGCGTCTACCAATCAGATCGATCCGGATGTGCAGCGGCTCGAACAACGGGTAACGGACAAAATTGGCGCCCCTGTCGCCATCAAGCAGAAACCCAACGGTCAGGGCGAGTTGACCATCAAGTTTTCGAATCTAGATGAACTCGAAGGGGTACTCAGCCATCTGGGTGTACCGAACGAATAGATCGGATTAAATTGTATATTTCTGCGTGCTTTTCATTGAATGGAAATGTGCGCGTCCCTATAATACGCGCCGCCTGGAATTGGGTGGCACCATCTGAATGAGTCATCCCGGACGTATTGTCGTAGCACAGGCCACCTTAGGCGGGCTGTGTGTGGTGCTTCTGCTGTTCCTGGATATGGCTCAGAGCCGCGCTGGATTGTTTGCCCTGGGCTGTACGGTTCTTCCCGGTGCCTATTATGCCTGGTCGCAGCAGCGTACTTTCCATGCGACGCGCCTGTTGTTTCAAGGTGTCATGCGCATGCTGCTGACCGCAACACTGATGGCTGTCAGCATTGTGGCGTTCAGTGTGGAACCGGTGGGTTTTTTTGTGACCTTTGTGGTCATGCAGTTGGGTTACCTGAAGCGGTAGGCCAAAAAGTTTCGGGCAAAAAGGCGTTAGATAAAAAGGCGTCAGGTAATAAGAAGAGGTAATTGCGACGACCGCCAGAAGTAGTAGTGTGGCGTTAGTTAGGAAAAAAGATGGCATCCAGCTCAGCAGAATATATTCAACATCACCTCACCAACCTGACATTTGGCCAACTGCCTGATGGTTCCTGGGGCTTCGCGCACAGTGCTGCCGAAGCTGCATCCATGGGTTTCATGTCCATCAATGTAGACTCCATGGCCTGGTCCATAGGCCTGGGATTGATTTTCGCGTTTATCTTCCGCAAAGCCGCAGCCACAGCCACCAGTGGCGTGCCCGGCGGTTTGCAGAATTTTGTTGAAATGATTGTCGACTTCATCGATGAAACAACCAACGACATCTTTCATCACAAAAACGATCTGATTGCGCCCCTGGCGTTAACCATTTTCATCTGGGTCTTCCTGATGAATCTGATGGACCTCATCCCCGTCGACTGGATACCTGAACTGGCCAAGTTGCTGGGCGTATCGCACATGAAAATTGTGCCGACAACGGACCCGAACATTACCATGGCGATGGCGCTCACAGTATTTGCGCTGATCCTTTTCTACAGCATTAAGTGCAAAGGTGGCCTGGGCTTTCTCAAGGAATTGTCTTTCCACCCGTTTCCGCCGATTCTGGCACCCATCAACTTCTTGCTTGAAGGTGTCACGCTCATTGCCAAACCACTGTCTCTCGGACTGCGCTTGTTTGGCAACATGTATGCCGGTGAGATGATATTTATCCTGATTGCCCTCATGTTTGGCGCGGGAGCTGTCTATTTTGTGTTCGCGGGTGTGTTGCAGTGGGCGTGGGCCGTGTTCCACGTACTCATCATCACGCTGCAGGCGTTCATATTTGCTGTACTCACCATTGTGTACCTCGCTCAAGCCCACGATGTGGAAGAGCATTAATCAAAAGAAGATGCGGATAATTCGCTAACAAAAACTCAAACTTGGAGTAATCATGGAACTAGCAGGTCTTTTATATATCGCGGGCGGGCTCTTAATGGGCCTCGGTGCTGTAGGCGCAGCGGTAGGTGTAGGTGTACTGGGTGGAAAATTCCTCGAAGGTGTCGCCCGTCAGCCTGAACTGCTTCCCATGCTGCGTACTCAGTTATTCATCGTGCTCGGCCTGGTTGACGCGGTGCCCATGATTGCTGTGGGTATTGGCTTGTACGTTATCTTTGCGGTGGCGTAGGTATCAACAGCAGTGGGTCTTTCGCCGGATCCGGCGTTGACCAGAACTGTTACCCGTAAATAACTAGAGAAAAACGATGAATCTAGGCCTCACATTAATCGGTCAGACCCTGACTTTCGTGGTCTTCGTTTGGTTCTGCATGAAATTCATCTGGCCGCCGCTGCGTACTGCCATGCATGAGCGCCAGGAGGCCATTGCTGATGGTCTGCGCGCCTCTGAAGAAGCGGACAAGAAACTAGCGGACGCGGCCAGTGGCGCTGAGATGGAACTGGCCAAAGCGAAAGAAGAAGCTGCTGCGCTGATT
>JBCCUW010000112.1:0-10051 GCA_039196385.1 Pseudomonadota bacterium | reverse complement strand
TTCAGCAAGGCATCCTCAGCAACGGGTCGAACATTAAACTGATCAAATACGGCATTCCCCAGCGCCAGCGCGGACACGGCGTACGCCAGGTCATAACTTGTTGGAGTTGGCTCCGGGAACAGGCGGTCATGGATCTGCTCGACGCAACGCCGGTAAACATCCTCCAACCGGGCATGCAGCTTTTTGTCCTGCCAACTCTGCTGCCACAGCTGGACCATCAGACGGTTGGTCACCGGGTCCATAAAGGTCCTGCTAAGGATAATCTGCAGTTGGCTGTTCGCACTTGCCGGCTCCGCGGCTGCCAGCGCCTGTTCAATATCGTCAATCGCCCGCTCCATCATGCGCTCTATCAAACCGGCAACCATGTCGTCTCGATTGCCCATGAAATGTCGCACCAGCGGCCGCGGCAAACCGGCCTCCTCCGCCACGTCAGCCAGTGTTGTGGCCTGCAGGCCTTTACGCAGCGCACACGCCTCAAATGCTTCGAGTATTTCCGCACGCCGTTCAGTGGCAACACTGGGCCGGGGCATGATCTTCTCCATAAATTGTCATTTAAGACAATCTATACCGAAACAGATTAATTGTCAAATATGACAATTAACTAAATCATCGCTGCAAATATCGCAACTTGAAAATAAATACATATTTATGCATTTATGTAATTACATTGAAACATTTTTGCACTATGATGGTGTCAGCTTCATAGGCAATAGCGGCAGTGGTGTATGGCCGCGGGAAACGTTGCCAATATGGGGCGCTACGAAATCAATACGAAAAATAGATCTCAAGGAGCGAACGGATGAGCATCATCACCACAGCAACCACCAAGGGCGGCGCTGGCAAAACAACAGTGTCTCAAGTCATCATTGGCGCCGTGCACGATCTCGGCTATACCATTGGTGTGATCGATACCGACGAAAACCAGACACTTGCAAACTGGATTCGACACACCAGCAATATGGCCATAGACGTTCAATCAGTGCTGGATGAATCCAAGGTTGTTGAAGAAGCACAGAAAATGAATCGCAAATACGATCTCGTCATCATCGACACACCGGGAGCACAGTCACAATCGACAATATTTGCCATCGGCTGTGCGGATCTGGTGATCGTTCCCCTCCAACTCTCCAAGGCGGATGTTGTCGAAGCGCGCAAGACCTATGAACTGGTGCAAAGTACCGCCAGGCTGACCAACCGGAGTATAGATGTCAGTCTGCTGTTCACCGACTACACCCCGAAAACCAAAATCGCGAAGAAAGTAAAACAGCGCGTGAAAGACGCAGGTTTGCCGGTATTCAAAACCAGACTGCACCATCTGGTGGCGTACAAAGAACTCACTTTCAGTGGCAAAGTTCCCAACAAAGGTACTGCGGGTGCGCAAGGCCAGTTGCTGGTGCAGGAGATTGCACAACTGGGCGCGTTGCCATTCATGCAGGAGTTCAAGCGCGCTTCATGAGTGCTTTTGTATGAGTAAAGTGAGTAAAGCGCGTTCAAGCCAACGCGCGGGCAAGCGCAAAACGCCGCGGGATACCAATGCTCCCCCGTCGGCGTTTACCCAGGGTGAGCGCGTTTCTCAGGTGACCTTGCAGATGCGCCAGTCCCTGCACCGTGAACTGGCTCGCAAGGCTTTTGAATCAGGCATGACCATGCGTGGATTTATCATGAGCGCGCTGCAAAAAGCCGGCCTGCATGTCACCGACGCAGACCTCATCGACCGTAGACGCCGCGAAGACTGAACTGGCCGGGGTTACGACCCCGCTGCCAGCACCTGGCAACGTTTCATCAGACGGCGGGACTGTGCATCAAAGTCATCCCGCCGATGCAGCACCCGGCGATTGTCCCAGATAATCAGATCAAAACGTTGCCACTGCTGCTGCCAAACATATTCCGGCAGCGTCGCATAACGCCACAGTTCATCCAACAGCGCTTCGCTGTCGCCCAGAGTCAGGCCCGGGATATACGCCCACTCTCGTCGACCTAAATAAAGTGCTTTACGGCCAGTTTCATCGTGCGTTCTGACGATCGGGTGCACCGCCCCAGGTGCATCCCTGGGATCATCAAAGGGATCAAAACCAGGCCGCAGCTTACCAATACTGGTGTGCGCCGCATCATGCTTGATGGTGAGATCAGCCACTTGGCGACGCAGTTCAGTTGGCAGCGCAGCGTAAGCCGCATACTGGTCCGCAAAGTAGGTGTCGCCTCCTTGTGAAGGGATCTCAACACCCAACAGCACGCTCGCTGGTGGCGGATTCTCAACGTAGGTCATATCTGAATGCCAGCTGGCTTCCGCGTTACCCAGGCCGCCGATGGGTTTGCCATTGACCACAATGTTTGAAAGCTGCGTCACATATCGATTTTTGACCTTGGCCTTCTCGGCCGCAGACATGCGGCCAAACGGAATTTCCTCCAGCGGCCCAAACCTCGCGCTGAACGCCTGCAGCTGCCGCTCATCTATCTGTTGCTCGCGTAGCCTGAGTACACCGTAAGACAGCCAGGCCTGGTAGATTTGCGCAAATTCATCTGTCGACAGATCACAAACGTCGACACCGCGCACTTCCGCGACAAAACCCTCCATGATCGGCTTCACTTCAAGCATAACTATCGCCCTCTTTCTCCCCTGTTTATCCGCTTTTTGGACCTGTTTCGGCGCCTACGGCTTCTCGCGGCGCAATAATGCGCGCAACCATTTGCAGACTGGCGTCGTCGCTGTCCTGAAACTGTCTGTAAAGTAAGAGCAACGCAGCACCGAATCGGCTCTGCTGCCAGAACTGAGCCTGTATGGCGGCTGCATCATGATCACCCGGTTGCGCCGTCATCGCTTCCGTGTAGTACGCCTTAATATCTTCAATGGCCCGTTTTAACCAAACAATGTCTCGGGGCTGTAAGGCGTCGTCAAGTAGCTGCGCCAACTGCTCAACATTCTGCTCCGGCGCTTGTTCACTGATCCCCACCAGCGTGCGTCCGCCCCGACGCCGCAGTGACAACTCATACCAAGGTTTGAGTGCCTGCAGTTCACGGCCAAGCTGTACTTGCCAGGTACCGTCATCAACATCAGGCGTGACAAAGGCAACCGGGCAAGCCGCCACTGTATCCTGATTCAGCGCTGGCACATCAAGCGGGTAGTCTTCCAGCACCGGACCCGCATTGCGCTCTAACAGTTGCAGCGCAGCGCGGATAACACCATGCTGAAACTCGGGGTCGCCCGCCTTCCCCAGCGGTCTGCCGAGGGGAAAAGACACCCACAAAGCACGTGGCGGCTGCATACTCAGCGTATTCTCACGCACCAGACTGACGCCGGTTGTCATGAGACCTTCCCGTTCAAAGTAGTAGCTGAGCGCGCTGACCGCGCGCGTACAATTGGGTCACACAGGCGTCAGAAAAACCGCATCCACCCTGTCCTGCTTCAGTAACCCGGCAACCTGCACTGCTGTATCTGCATAAGCCTCGGGAGGCAGACCGGCACCCATGAAGCTGTAATGCACTTCAGCCAGGCTGCCTATGACGCTTGCGTCGACCAATTCATTAAATCGGGTAAGCGGGAAGACAATGTTGACGTCTTCCGTAAAGCCGGTTTTGTCAAAATTAACTGAGCTATGCGACATCATGAGATTCCGCATGTCTTCCCTGCCATCAATAGGACGAAACGTCGCGTCCGCCAGCTCAAATGCAGAATCGTCGCGATAATGCAGTCCAGCCGTCGTCACCAGCGCAAAGCGCATCGCTTTTAGCGGCTTGGTCGCTGCTGTCCATTGTGGCGGACCTAATGGCGGCAGATTTTTGGACAGCAGGTGGTCACGTTCATAGTCGGGCAGATCGGCGAGTCTAACCACGATCAACCGGGCAAGACTTCATTCGCGAAACGGCGAATGGATTGCAACGTGATCGCCTGATCGGCGATAGCTTCCATATAAAAAACAAGCCTCGTCGCACCGGTGACCTCGACAAACTGGTTTAACTGTTCCCGCACGCGTTCGGGTGGGCCGACTATGGCTTGATCGGCCACAGCCTGGGCCATTTTTGCGCGATCCGCAGGCCCGCCATCTTCGCCGGCATGCCTTTCAGGTGCCTGAGGAACGTGGGGCCAGTCACCCGCTTGGAAAGACTCCGCCAATGCTTCGGCGAGTTGATCCCGTAACGCCGATTCGTTATCACCAACAATACAGATCAGTGTATGGACATGTGAAATTCTGTTGCTATTTGTCTGTCGATAAAGGTCTTCGAGTTCCACCCGCGCATGGGCTGGCACAGCAAAGTAGTGCTGCAAAGGTAAATCATGCTCAGCAGCGTAAGCGATCGTGTCCGGCGACCGCGTCGCCAGAAACAAAGGTGGGTGTGGTCTGCTGCGCGGCGCTGGTTGAAAGATCGACGGTCCGGATCGCGCAGTATTAGCAGTTAGATCTTTGTCTTGCCAGATATCAACGATGGTTTGCGCTGTCCGCAGAGGCTCGCAATCCCAGCGTCCCATGTCCAGATCAAACAATTCATAATCTTTAAGGTAGCCACCTCGGCCCAACCCCAGATCAAACCTACCGCTACTGAACTGATCCAGAACAGCTGTGCGCTCAGCGATGTCCAGCGGATGATAAAGCGGACTCAGGGTCACCGCTGTACCGACGCGAATTGTCCTGGTTGCGCCGAGGATGTAAGCACTCGCGGTTATTGCGCTCGGGTTAATCCCAAAGGGGATGCAATGATGTTCGGTCAGCCACAAGTCATGGAAACCCAATTCATCAGCAAGCCGCGCCTGCTCGATAGTAAACTGAAAAACATCTTCAGGCGTCCTACCGAGATTTGCCCCCATATTCAGAAATAGTCCAAATGTTCGCACAGCTTACTCCTTGTGCTTTGGGTTCAGTCTGACTCCAGCCTGATTCTCAGGGTTCGCGCGCTTCCAGATACGTCATGGCAAACGCACACAGCAGTATCGCCACGGTGAATAAACCCGTAAACAAGCTTAAGCCGACCCCCAGGCCATAAGCATGGCTGGCCACAATCGCACTGACCAGCAAACTGCCATAGCCGAGCGCTCGCAATCCGTAGCGAAGCGTTTGGCCCGGTGTCTCCTTAAAGACCTGCCGATGATGCCGGTTCATCGACAAACACAAGGCCATAACCGCCACACACAATAGTAGAAAAACCAGTAAAGCCATCGCTTAGCCTGCAGTTGCCGAGCTGTCTTGCAGATTTTGTTCGATGGCTTCAGACGGCTGCGAACTCTCTGATCGTTTATGCAGGATGCCGGCGGCCCAGACCGATACCAGCCCGACGAACAGAACCACCAGATCAAAAGACGCCAATACCCAGTCGCCCTGGGGTAACGTATTCAACAGGTGCGCATCGGTCGTAAAAAAGTTTGCTATTGGCAAGCCGAAGCAGAGCAGCGCCAATACACCAAACTGTTCCACCCAGGCGCGCTGCAAAGGCCGAGCGAGGGCATGTACAAAACAAGCGAGCCAGGCGAGAAACATACAATGCACTTCCCAATCCGCTCGACCATCCAGATCAAGAGCGAGCAGACGGTTTGCCCAGAAATAAACCATCACAGCCACCAGCAGGCCTGCAATCGTCGCGACATTCAAATGCTCGACCATCCGATAACCCAGACCTGCTTCAGCACCATAGGTCTTCGGTTTTCGTTTAACACACCAATAGATGGCACCGGTGGCAATCATCGCGGTACCGAGCAGGCCCATCAAAAAATACAGCCATCTGAGCAACGTTCCCGCAAACAAACCTTCATGAAGTCCGATGAGTGTTGCCGCGAAGCCTAAGGGAGCGTTTGGGTAACCATCCATTTCAGCCAGCAACTCTCCGGTTGTGCCATCAAACGTCATTGTGTCTGAGAGTGGCCCGAAGTCTGCCTTGCGCTGCACGATCACGCGCGCATTTTGATCGTTGGGAAACATCACCTGTACTCCCCGCACCTTATCTGCACCCCATTTTTCTGCGCCAACGCTGACAAGCGGGGCGACGTCAACCAGCAGTGCGGGTGTCCCTGCTCTTTCTACAACTTCTTGATCCAACAGTTCGGTCTGAATGGAGGACAGCGCCTTTGTATCAAACCCATAGGTCCCCAGCGCGACAAAGGGCATCCACAAAAAAACCGTGAACAACAAACCGCTGTACGTGATCATCAACTGGAAAGGCAGCGTGGAGACGGCCAGAATATTGTGCATGTCCAACCAGGACCGTTGACCGCGGGCCCAGCGGAAGGTGAAGAAATCCGCAAAAATTTTCTTATGGGCCACAATCCCTGTCATGATGCCAATAAACATCAGCATCGTAACCACCGCCATAATGTAGTAACCCATCTGGCCGGGAAAATAGTGCAGAAGATAGTGCATGCGATAAAGCACCTGCCCACCGCCTGTATCACGCAAAGTCTCAATCGGCATGCCGGACGGCATGGCTAGAAATTCATTGCCGAATTCTCTATCACCCCCGCCTTCAGGTACTTTGTTCCAGAACACCCGCAATTGAGGGAAATCCCTGCCGTTCGCCGGGTTGATAAACCAGTTGTCTGCGTCGGGTGACGTTTCGGCCAGGCGTTGTTGTCCGGCTGCCACACTGGCCGTCAGCGAAACCGCTTCAGACGCACCAAGTTCAGGGTTCATCCACTGATCGATCTCAGTATCGAAGTACCCCAGCGTGCCGGTCACAAACATAAAATACAGTAACCAACAGAAGATCAGTCCGGTCCATGTATGCAGCCAGGTCATGGATTGACGAAACATGCCGTTCACGCGCTATTCTCCAAAAAGTAGAAAAATGCCGCTAAAGTTCCGGTAATCAGCACACCGCCCGCCAGCCCCAGCCAAGCCGTACGTGTCCGCTCAACCCAGAAGACCCACATGCTGGCCAAGCCCCAGACCAGAAAGGTCATCAGCGTACCCAACACAAGGCCGCTGACCCGATCCAAAGGCAATCCCAGGGACAATAACAAGCCAACTGTGTTAGCCAACAAATAGCCGAGCAGCACCGCCGCGAAAGTGCGGGACGCAATATGCCACCGTCTGTTTGTCTCCAGTTTCGGCATGGACTACGCGTGCTCCAGTGCGGATCGAATCGGGTATCTTAGGCAAGCACCCCGACCACAATCACTCAGATGAGAATGATTCTTGTTAATTCTTCCGCATCATATCACTAGACCAAATTGCCAAACAAAGCGTTTTTTGTAACGCAAGCGCCAGGGTAATCAGGCTTTCTCTTTGACATACAGAACGAGTTCGTGATCAACCAGTTCGTAGCCGTGCTCTTCTGCGATCTCGCGTTGCAGGCCCTCAATGCGCTCATTGACAAACTCGATAACCCTACCCGACTCAACGTCCACCATATGGTCATGATGTGATTCTGAAGCAAGCTCGTATACAGCATGCCCGTCATCAAAATTGTGCCGCTCAACCATACCGGCTGACTCCAATTGGGTAAGCACTCGATAGACGGTAGCAAGGCCGATGCTCTGATCCGACTGCATCAGCTCTTTGTAAACGCCCTCGGCACTCATGTGGTGGGGTTCAGCTTGAGCCAATACTTCAAGTACTTTGAGCCGCGGTAGCGTCACCTTGAGACCGGCCTGTTTGAGGTCTGTGCCTGACATCAGCGATCCTTATTCAGATGTACGAAAGATATTTAGATTAGCAAGAGCAGCTCCAGCTACCCTTTATTTTAGCGAATCCTGTGATTTCACCCTAATCTTTCTTCAGCGATGCAATAGAACGCTGTCGATTTGATTGAATCGTGTCTTCATTCCAGAGATCAGCAAACTGCATAGAGCGAGGACAGTGGAAGTAGGCTTCGTCGACACTCAACTCAATACCTTGAATCAGAACTGCGTTGTCGTCCGCGTTGTGCACGTCGACCACCACGTTACAGTCTTCGCGTTCGACGATTTGAACTCGACCGTTTACGCGAGCCGTGACTTCCATACCCGGGATCATGAACACAAAGCCCGCTTTGGGATTGGACTCAAAATTCTCAAAACTCTGGAACAAGCGATTGCCACCCACATCCGGGATAAACAGCGTGCGCTCATCCACCACCTGCACAAATCCGGGTTTGCCCCCCTTTGGTGAGGCATCACAGTTACCCTGATCATCTGCGCTGGCCATCACTGCGAAAGAAGCACTTTCTATAAACGCCCGCACGTAGGGTTCCAGATGGTCTTTGACCTTATTAGCAGCGAGGGGATGAGCCCCTCCCAACTGTTCACGCATTTGTGCAATCCGGCTCACGATTTTCCTCCAAATTTTAACAAAACTTATTGCAAATGATTCTCATTTGCAATAATTTTATGGCCTACCTCAATCAGCAGGCCAATTCGCGTACATGACACACGACTCTGAATCGCTTTCAAATCAACCAACACAGCTTACCGAACTGCAGAGCGGAGCGGCACTGTTTATCTGGACACTCCGGCAGTGGGTGTCGGCGGCCAGAGCAAAAGTCTGCATCCACACCGCGCTTGATGAGCGCTACCGTGCCGAAAGTTGTCCAGACGGCGTCGCCTTGGCAGACGAGCTTTTTTGCATACTGAGTGCCGCAGCCATACGTCCAGTCAACATCCTGTGTCATCACGCAAATTACATCAGTCCCGACGAAGAACGGTTGGTTCTGGTGCTGCAGGCACTGGAACGAAAAGAACTCGAAAAAGCACAAGCCGAACTCACCAGTATCATCAGCTGGCCACTTAACCGAACCTTCTGCCGCACTGCAAACGAATACGTTAAATCAATCAACCAGGCTAAATTGAGCTGTGTAGGCATTCGCAAACTGAGGGTAGTTTAACGTGTCAAACAGTGACAACAGATCAATCGGTGCGGAGCGTTTAGTGCGTCGAATTCTCTGGATTCTGGGATGCGGACTTTTCCTCACAGCTTATGGGTTCAGTTGGCTACTCGTTACATAGGTCCGATCAACCAATCGCGCCGAACCGAAGCTCGTTTCCATATCACACAAATCGCCAAAATAAGGGTATACAAATTGCCAAGTACAAGCGCTCAACAACAGCTTCTGACTTCAAACCTATCTAACGGCGCACAGCTGTTTGTTTTCAGCATTCGCCAGTGGCAAACCGCCGTGCATCAAGCACAGTGCCCTCACGCTCGATTGTCGCCTTTCTACACAAAGTTCAAAGTACTCGATGCAATGCCCACATTGGACGAATTGATGACACTGATACACTTAACCGCGTATCGGCCGCTGGAGCTGAACTGCCCTTGTCGCATCGATCTGGGCAACGATGAACGCATCCTGCTGGAATGTCTCCAAGCAGTGCAAGCGGGACAGCATGCGGTTGCTGAGAATCTTCTCGACAGTTTGCTGGTTGGCAGATTCAAGACGACGTTCAGAAGGGTCGCCGCAGACTATCTCAGAGTGTTTAACGAGGCCGGGTTGCGCCTGCAAAACCGCCCCGTACTTCGCGTTGTGCCTAAGCCGACGCCGGTAATCCATTAAACCAGGATAGCTAGTCGGCCCACATGCGCAACAAATTGTTTCTGACAAGCTTTAAACGCGTCAGCGCATCACCTGAACTCGGGTCGAGATCCTGGATCGCACCCGCTAAATCAAATAAGAGCTGTCGCTGTTCGCCTGACTTGATCCGGCTTTGCACCCACCCAACCACAGCAAGCCGCATACCATCCGTGACCGGCAATACTGCATGCAGATGATCACTGGGATAAACTATGGCACAGCCAGACGGCAGCTTTATGGCCTGGGTACCAGAAGCAGTGGTCAATTCCAATTCGCCACCAACATAACTATCCGGATCGGACAGGAATAACGTGACCGAAAGATCTGTGCGTATGCCATCAATAAAGGCGTCATCAAAATGAGTGCCATACGCCATGCCGGGTTCATAACGGCTGACAATCATGCGACCTAACTTTGCCGGTATCGCAAACTGACGAAAAAGATTATGTTTAGACAAATCATCGCGAGCCTGACGCAGCACACCAGCCACTTCAGGTTTCGAATGCAGTGCTTGCAAATTCTGTTTGCGAAGTTTGGCAGTTTGTCCCGCGGTAGCTGCTCCGGACTCATACAGCTCGGG
>JBCCUW010000111.1:0-10055 GCA_039196385.1 Pseudomonadota bacterium | reverse complement strand
CTGGTGGTGCAGAAGGGTGAAGTTATTTTCAGCATGGATGCCTCTTTTCAACGCCGGGAAAGCGGACGTGAGCATCAATTGCCAAATCTGCGTGCGGATCTGCAGCCGCCTCCTGCAGAAAAGATTCCGGCCTACCTGTTCGATTCCGCCTTCATTACCTGGCGCCATGACTTTCGCAAATTGCAGGCGCAGACACCGCAACCGCCGGAGCAGTATGTCTGGTTCAAGAGTAATGGTCCTGTCCCGGACGATGAGGTGCTGCAGACCTGTCTGCTGGTTTATGAATCCGACAACACATTAATTGGCACGTCAAGATTGCCGCATCGAGGTCACTTCGACCGTGACAAGATGCAGGTGGCAAGTCTGGATCATGCCATGTGGTTCCACCATCCTGCAGATGTTTCGCAGTGGCTGTTGTACGCCCAGGATTCTCCCAGTACGTCCTCCGGGCGCGGCATCAGCCGTGGCAGCATTTATGACCTGTCGGGGCGGCTGGTGGCTTCAACCGTGCAGGAAGGTTTGATCCGCGTGCACGACAATTAACGTCATGCTTACATCGTATCAACCAGGTTCCGCAATAGTTCGCACTGCTTGGCGCGTTCAGCGGTGCTGCCACCGGTAAAGCTGACGTTCAGTGATGAAACGCCGGATTCTTTCAGTGCGTGCAGGCGTTCGCGCACAAAACCCTCAGGCCCGATTAATGAGTTTCTGGCCAGGTACTCGTCCGGAATAGCCGCTTCAGCCGCTTTTTTGTCACCCGCCAGGTACAGATCCTGGATGAGCTTAGCTTCATCGGCATAGCCGCTCTTGGCGAAAATATCGTTGTAGAAGTTTTTCGAGCGCGCGCCCATGCCGCCGATGTACAGGGCCGCGCCAGGTCGCGCTTTATCGCGCATGGCTTCCAGGCCTTCGCCGATGGCTACGGTGCCGCCTGCGAATACCTCAAGCGGTCCCCGCGAGGGGTCACGCTTGGCCGCACCTGCAGCCAGGCTGTCACCCCACACGTCTTGGGCCGCTTCTGCCGTGTAAAACGCCGGCAACCATGCATCAGCCAGTTCGGCGGTCATCTTCACACTGGCGGGACCCAATGAGGCAATGGCAATGGGGATCTCCTCCCGCACCGGATGATTGATGAGCTTAAGCGGTTTGCCCAGTCCGGTGCCTTGATCCTGGGGCAGTGGAATCTGGTAGTGCTCGCCGAGGTGCTGGACTTTCTCACGGCGCCATACCATCCGGCAGATTTCGATAATCTCCCGGATGCGGGCGACTGGTGTCTGATAGGGTACGCCGTGAAAGCCTTCGATTACCTGTGGTCCTGAAGCCCCGAGACCGAGCATGCAGCGGCCATCTGACAGATAATCGATGCCTGCGGCGGTCATCGCCAGCAGCGATGGGGTGCGTGAGTAGATGGGTAGAATGCCGGAGGCGATAGTGACACGCTCCGTGTGTGCGGCGATGTAACCCATCGCACTGGGAGCGTCAAAAGAATAAGCTTCAGGCACCCAGACAACATCTAGTCCGGCTTTTTCCAGTAGTGCCACTTCCGCAACAGCGTCTTTAAAACCGCCGGCATAGCTGAGTAGGGTGGATATACGCATCATCTCTCCAGGAACTTAGTGTTGCCAGATTAGCGGGACTTAGGCAGTCTCAGCAACCACATTCCCATTGCTGAAGTTGATTTGTGACTAAGATTGCCTGCCATGCGCTCATCGGCGTTCTTGTTCTGCTGTCCAGCGCGGTTGCCCGGGGTGCTGATGCAGCAGGCTTCATTAACCCTTATGCGGAGCAGGCCGTAACGCGTCTCGCCGAGTATCTGCAGATCGATACAATCAATCCGCCGGGCAATGAAAGCCGTGGGGTAGCTTTTCTTGCTGCCATTCTGGATGAAGCGGGCATTCCTTATGCCACGGGTGAATCAGCGCCGGGGCGCGGCAACCTCTGGGCCCGATTACCCGCGACCACCAGTCAGCCTCAACCTGGTCTGGTGTTACTGCATCATATCGATGTGGTGCCCGCGAACCGCGATTACTGGAGCTTTGATCCGTTGTCCGGTGAGGTCAAAGGCGGCTGGGTATACGGGCGCGGTGCTATTGATACCAAGGGATTGGGTATCGCTCAATTGCAGGCTTTTCTCGCCCTGCAGGCCAGCGGCGTTGAGCTGAATCGCGACGTGTGGCTGATTGCCACGGCAGATGAAGAAGCGGGTGGCTTTTTCGGCGCAGGCTGGTTGATAGAAACGCATCCCGAAATTTTTGCTGACGTGGGCTACGTGCTCAACGAAGGTGGTTCAGCTCGGGTTTTTGGTGAGACCACGGCAGTGATGGTTGAGGTCACTCAGAAAGTGCCGCTGTGGTTACGCTTAACCGCTCAGGGTCGTCCTGGTCACGGCTCAGCGCCTCTAGTGGAAACGTCGGTGACGCGCATGGTGCGTGCATTGCAGCGCATCAGCGAAACGGAGTTTCCCGTGCGTGTATTAACGCCCGTGGCCGATATGCTGGAAGGCATTGCACCGTTTCAGAATGCCAGCGATCAGCGCCTGTTTACCACCATAGGGCATACGCACCCCAGTGATGCACAGTTGTTTGAGTTGAAACTTAAAAACCCGGGCATCCATGCGCTGTTGCGCAATACCTGTTCGATTACGCGACTGCAAGGCAGTAGTAAAATTAACGTGATACCTGCGGAAGTCCACGCAGAACTGGATTGTCGACTGCTATCGGATCAGGATCCGCAAGCGTTTTTGCAGGAACTGACGACCATTATCAACGACCGCAACATCACCATCGAAAAGATCATGGGTTTTACACCGGCTGTCAGCAAAACCGAAACGCCTCTGTACAAAGCCATTGAGCAGGTTTCTGCGGACTACCTTGAAGCCGGGGTGATTCCCACTGTCGCCGGCGGGTTCACCGACAGTCACTTCTTCCGGGATCTGGGTATTACCAGCTATGGCTACTCGCCTTTTGCGTTTACCACAGCTGAATTTGCCGGCGTGCATGGCAATGATGAACGCGTATCCGTGCACAATATGGTGCGCGGCGTTGAGATCTATTATCAACTGTTGCGCAATTTCGCTGGTGCGCGCTGACGCGCACTGCATTTTCTATCTGTACGGGAACTCTTCACGCTTATGCCAGCATTGCAAACGGTTAGTCACAGCTTTGATTTCACACCTATACATGCGGCAATGCAGTCGTATGTAGAGCGGGATATTCTCTCTTGCTGCAGCACGCTGGTGATGCGTGGCACCGACGTACTCGATTACCAGACGTATGGCTACATGGATCTCGACAGCCACGTGCCCTTGCGTAAAGATGCCATTTACCGCATGTATTCGAATACCAAAATAGTGACCAGCGTGGCGCTGATGATGCTCTACGAAGAAGGTCGATTCAGTCTTGATGATCCGCTTGCGAACTATATGCCGGAGTTTTCCGACCTGCAGGTTTTGCGCCCCGATGCAGCCTCGTTAGAGGAAGTGGAGCCTGCCCGGCAGGCTGTGCTGATTAAACATATACTCAGTCATAGTGCTGGTTTCAGTTACGGATTTATCGAACCTGAGTCACTCATTGACCAAACGTACCTCAGTCAAGGCGTTAACGTGCTGACAGATTCGGATGTTGATCTGGAGACATTCTGCCAACGGGTCGCACGCTTACCGCTGGCGTATGAACCGGGGACCAGCTGGCGTTATTCGGTCGCCACGGATGTGTGCGCGCGGCTGGTTGAAGTCCTGTCAGGACAACGCTTCGACGAGTTCCTGCGCGCCAGAATATTTCAACCGCTCGGCATGTTGGATACGGATTTCTGGGTGCCACCAGAAAAAGCGGAGCGCTTCATCACCATGTACGCGCCTACTGACCTGCTCGATCCGATGCAGTCAGGCCTGGTCAAGGCGGATGACGCTCAGACCGGTCAATACAACCAGCCGCGCAAATTTCTCAGCGGCGGCGGGGGATTGGTATCTACCGTCAGCGATTATGTCGCCTTCGTTAAAATGCTTGTGAATGGTGGTGCGCTGGACGGGCAACGGATACTGCAGCAGGAAACCTTGCAGCTTATGCGCACTAATCAGCTGCCGCCCGGCGTAGGCGTCGCCTTTCCCATGTGGGTGATGCCGGGTACGGTGTTTGGCCTCGGCTTTGCGTTGAAGCAACAGTTGGCACAGGATGAAGCGGCAGCCGCTCAAGACGAGTACTTCTGGGGCGGCATGGCCGGCACCCATACCTGGATGGCACCCGCAGGTGATTTAATGCTGATGTGTAATACGCAGAGGATGCCTGGTTTCTGGCACCCATTCAGTCTGGAGTTTCGACAACTGGCCTATGCCATTGCGGGATAGGGAGTGTGGGGAGTACACCGATGACCCAGGCAGACAACAATCTCGGAACCTATTACTTTTCCACTGGCAGTCGCTATTCTTATTTGTCCATGGCGCGGGTTCCGCTCATCGAAAAACGTTTCGGCGGTCAGTTCCGGTGGGTGCCGGTAAACGGTAAGCGTATCCGCCGATTGCGCGGCGCGGACCCATTCCAGGGCCCGCCTCAATCTGGTCAGTATGAGTGGACCTATCGGCAACAGGACGCTGAAGCCTGGGCGGCGCTTTATGGCATCACTTTTAACGAGCCTGAATCGGTGGAATTTGACGTGGAACTGCTATTGCGGGCGGTGATTGCGGCGGAACAACAGGGTGATATCAGGCCCTACGCTTGGGCGCTGGCACAAGCGGTGTTTGCGACAGGGAGCTGGCCTTTGGACCTTGACGTTGTCGAGCGGGTTGCGCAGGCGTGCGAGCTCGATAGTGGCCGTCTGCTCGAAGACTGCCAGGCACCCGCTACCCAGGAAAAACTCGTGGCCAATTGCGCCGAGGCGGTTGCTCTGGGTGTGTTCGGCACGCCTACGTTAATGTCTGCTGACAAGTTGTTCTGGGGTAATGATAGATTGATACTGCTTGAGCATCACCTGCAACAGCAGCAACAAAAAGAGCGTAACGGCATTAACGTTACCGGTCTGGATCACGTGGTGCTTCGCTCTGCGGCGCCTGAGGAACTGGCAGAATTTTATGGTGCTCTGTTGGGTTGTCAGCTTGAGCGGCAGGTTGAAGATTTTTTATGGCAACTGCGATTAGGTGACAGCCTACTGGATATATTACGCGTCGATGTCACCCCAAGCGCCGCCAATATGGATCACTTTTGCCTGCGTGTGGCCGACTACGACGAAGCTGCCATCTTGCAACGTCTACAGCGGTTCGGCTTGGATGGACAACCCGCTGGACGCATCTATGGCGCACAAGGTTTCGGACCCTCAGTCTATTTTGTCGATCCGCAAGGGAATCGGGTTGAGCTGAAAAAGGCCCGAAGTGCCAGTTCAACCGTGGCGCCAATACGTGATGGCGCGATCGAGCATGGACAATAGTGTCGAGAATACCAGTACCCAGGCAGCAATCTGTACTGGCAACGCTAACCAGAACCAGCCCAGCAATTGCATCCCAACCGCAGTCCCCACCAGGACAAAGTAGGTGACGCCGTTAATGCGGCCCAGCTGACTGGTGCGTAAGCGCTGGCCTGCCAGTGCGCGCGAATCGAACATGTATTGTGCGAAGGCCAGAATGATCAGAACGGCCAGGTAAGGGTTGACCAACTGCAAGCTGGCCAGCGACCAGGTGCCGCAGGTGACAAACAGGGCATCGGTGCCGTGATCGAGTAGACCGCCCAGCGCAGATTCTTCACCGTACTTGCGCGCAAGTTTGCCATCGTAGATGTCGGAGATGACCGCGTACGCGAAAATCAGCGCAGCGGGCGTCCAATACTGCTGAGTGATCAACCAGGCGAAAGGCACGATCAGAATTGACCGGCTGAGCGTGAGCGCGTTTGCGCGGGTCCGCCATCGTCCGTTAACAGGTCCGCTAGCAGGTCCGGTCACAAGCGGTCAATCACTGGGTGTGGGTGGGTTCGGGAGAAGATGAAACGGATGCGACCGTGGGGCTTAATCTAAACAATACGCCCCCATCTTCGATGAACGTGCTGTCAGGCTCTATCTCGTATTTGCCAACGAATAACGTGAGCACACTGCTCAACTCCTCTGCGTCGGTAACGGTCATTGCTAGGGCGTTGTACAGCTTGTTCTCCACGCTGAGCACCACCTGGCCGTCGCGCTGGATATTCTCGACCCAGTTGCTGTCAGGATTGGCGCCGGCGATGTAGAAATTGGAGTTCTGGTGGACGCCCCAGACGGTCACGGAATATGGGTCCTGAGGATTGGTCTGCAGCAATACATTCTCGATGTCTTCTGTAAATGTCCAATCAGCCGGCCATGGGGTGGCTATGCCTTCCAGTTCTTTGCCAGGTATTGGACCCATTGGGCCGGAGCAGCCAACCAGCTGGAGCATTACAAACGTCGAGATGAGCGCTGTACGCATAAGCAGGTCTCCGTAGCGTTTTCAGGAAACCCTATGCTACTGCATGGGCGCGCAAAATGAACTCGCTGCGGTGACGATTTGTGTAATCGAATTAGCGGCAGTTATGCGGCTTTGTAATCCGCCATCCCTTTTGGCACAAGGCCTGGGCTATCCTCGCTGCATTGGACCGGGTATCTTGGCGGTCGGCAATAACAATCGGAAACGACGTGGAGTCTGGAGCGGTGCATAAATCTACCCACAAGTGGCTCATAACCGGTGCGAATGGAAATCTAGGGCGACGTTTGATACTTGATCTGCTGTCCGATGGTGAAGATGCGATGGTTGCAGTCGTGCGCAGCGAGCGTGCAGCAGCGCGCATCGAACAAGACCTCGCGGGCAACAGTCCAGCGGCACGCGCGCGGGTGCAGGTCAAGGTGCTCAACTACACGGATGTGTCGGCCTTGGCAGCAGCGGCGGAAGATTGCGATCGTGCGGTCCATCTTGTCGGGGTCATCAAAGGGGACTACCGCAAGGCACACGAAGACAGTTGCCAGGCCTTGATTGCGGCGCTGGCTGACAGCCAGGTCCGGCACATCTGTTATCTGTCAATCGTTGGTTCGCGACCCGATGCGGCGAACGCGTGTCTGGCGTCAAAAGGCCAGGCTGAACAGATTTTACGCGAGGGGCCTGTGCCGACCTGTATCCTGCGCGTGCCCATGGTGTTGGGTGAAGGTGACTATGCCAGTGCAGCACTCGCCGCGCGCGCCCAGGGCGGCACCGGTTTTGCGTTTCGCGCAGATAGCCTTGAACAACCGATTTATGCAGGGGATGTGGTGCTGGCCATCCGCCAGGCGGGGCAACTGGCGCTTTCCGGCAGTTTTGATCTGGGCGGGCCGGAGTCTCTACCCAGACGTGCATTGTTTGCCCGCGCGGCTGCCCGTTTGGGCCGCTCCGGTCGCACCATATCTCTGCCGTTAGGCTTGGGTTTGCTGTTTGCCGGGTTGATGGAGCAGTTCAGCGGCAATCCGCCTGTAACGCGCGCAATGCTTGGTGTGCTGGACCATGATGATCAGATTGATAGCACCGCCGCGCTGGCAGCGTTGCAGATGTCGGCGTTAACACCGTTGGATGAGATGTTAGACAATATTTTGCAGGCTGGCTCAGCCTAGGCGCTTAACCAGATAAGGCAGGCTGATATCCAGACGTCCGTCGATGCCACTGTGGGAACCGGCAAATTCTTCGTAGTGGTGTTTTATCTGGTGAGCGCGCAGACGCTCAGCCAACTGCCGTGTGCCGAAGTGGAGGTGGTACTGATCTTGCCAGCCGCAGTCAATGTAAAGGCCCTGCAGTTTCTGCAGGTTCTGCCGGTACTTACTGACGAGTGTGACGGGATCATGTTTGCGCCACTGACGCCAGCGCTCGGGAATCAGCTCGCCGGTGTGTAGATTGTAGGGCACATTAAAACCCTGAGCAGAGTTCGGATCGGGGTCGTAGGTTGCGGACATGCATAACAGCATGAGGGCAGTGATTTCGTCACCATCCAGACGGTCCGCTGCTGCGCAATGATCAAGGAAACGCTGGATGCGGCGGTCGTCGGAGGACTTTTTACGTTGCCGCACCACGCCTTCACTCAGTACCGGTCGGGCAAACTTCTGTAACGTGGTTAATACCCCTGGCCATTCGGTGCGGTAGACAAAGTCAAAATAAACGTCGCCGGAGTGGCACGCTATCGCACCCCAGTAGCGGGCGTAGCGCATTCCATGCAGAAGTGCTCCGTAACCCCCCGATGACTTGCCGAAACAGCCCCGATGTTCTCGTCCTGGGAGCGTGCGAAAGTGCTTATCCACAAACGGAATCAGCTCCCGGGTCAGATAGTCGGCATAAGCCCCAACGCCGGTGCTGTTAATGTACTGATTGCCGCCCAGGCTGGTGAAACAATCAGGCATCACCACGATGCAGGGCGGCATCACGCCGGAGTTGATCAACCGATCCAGACGTTGCGGTAAATTTTCTTCGAAGTTCCGCCAGTTCAGGTGGGACAGTCCAGAGGCGGTATATGCAGCAAGATCGAACAGTACCGGGAAGCGGCTGTGTTGCTGGCGAGCGCGATGGTAAGCTGCGGGCAGATAGACCGGCAGTTGTCGCTCATGGGGATCTCCCAGCGGATTGTCAGCCAGACAGGCTGATGTATGTGTCAGGATTTCGACGCTGCCTGCGGGTGCTGCTATCTTTTTGTTGACCATATATTTGACTAATTAGGTGAATAGGGCGTCTTTTTGTCCGCAACTTTTGTCTGTAAAGAGCCGGTTGTCGTGAGTTTTCCAATATCCAAAACAGATCACAACACCATATTTGTGATTCAGTTAGCGTGCAGGTGCGGGTCTATCCTGACGACGGGTGGACATTATCTGAGCTGGCGCAAATTTAAGACATGGAAGCGGAAGACATCAACAAGGACACAGATAAGGGTGTACTCGGCGCGTCATCTCGCCGAGATAAGAGTCGAGGCTCTGACCCAACGTTGACAGGTGCAGAATTGACCCCGGAAGAAATAGACGACCTCCGTGCTGAAGTCAGCAAATGGCAGGAGCGTGTACCCAAACTGGCAACGGCGTTGCGTGAGCGCACGGAAGAGTTGGCTGCAGCGCGTGACCAGATACGCCAGCTTGGCCAGCAATCACAAGCGCAGGAAAACGGCGCCTCAGTGGACGATGCGCGCCTGCAGGCCAGAGACGATGTGATTCGCGATCTGGAAGCCAAACTCGCCAGTCAGGCTGCTGAACATCGTGCAACGGCGGGTGAACTGCATTCTTTGAAGTTGGCGTTAGAGAGTGCTGAGACGGAATCCTCCAGCTGGAAAGAGAAATGGCAGTCGGTCACTCAGTCCCTGGACGAGGCTGTGGCGCAGAATGCTTCGACGTCAACTGCGCTGGAAAACCAGCTGACGCGTTGGGATGAAGAAAAACAGGACCTGCAAACCCAACACGCTAAAACGCTGACAACGTTGCAGGCCAAGGCGGACTCTTTACAACAGCGCAATCAGAACCTGCAGCAAACCACGGAGATGCTCAATACGCAAGTGGAGTCCATGGCGGATGAGCTCACTCGCGCGCTGCAGGAAGCGCAGCAGCACGAACAGGAGCTGGCGGCACGCCAACAGGCGTTGCAGGCGGCTGAGCAAGACAGACAAACGCTGCAAGCAGAATACGACGAGCACACCCAAACGCTGCAGCGGCAACATGACCAGCTGACGCAAACGCTACGTGATGAGCTTGACCAGCAGACCCAGACACTGCAGGCCCAACATGACCAGCAGGCGCAATCGCTGAACGAACGGCTTGAGGGTGTTGCGGCAGATCTACAGGCGGCTCAGGCGGCGCAGACGCAAGCGGAAAGTCAGGCCCGGCAAGCCACCCAGCTGGCGGAGCAGGTCGAGGCGGAATCACAGGAGGCGATCAGCGCGGTGCGTGATCAGGCTCAGGAGCAGCACCAGATGTTGCAGGAAGAGCTGCGTACGCTGACCACACAACACCAGCAGCTCTTCTGAACCACCTTATCCCCATCAGGCTTGGGTATGTACAACACCAGTTAAATGGGGAGCAAAAGGGACTTTACCAAAAGAAACACGTGTTCTTCCTTCTGTTCTCTAGCATGTTTG
>JBCCUW010000110.1:0-10081 GCA_039196385.1 Pseudomonadota bacterium | reverse complement strand
GCCAGATTTTCCACCTGAACCAACTCCGTGCTGCGCACTGCAGCGTACCAGCTGACCGTGGTTTCAATTGACGGCAGAGCAATCGGTAACGGTATGGGGCCCAGCAGATTAATGGCCAGTTCGCCCGGTGCATCGGGGCTTTTGACGTCAATCAGATGGCCTTCCTGATCAATACGCACAAGCTTGCCCTGCTCCACCAGCTTCTTGCGCACGTTAGGATTGAGATACGTAAACATAACGCCATCTTGCCTGATTTACCCTGCACAGCATATAGTCAGTTGGTTACGGAGGGAAAATCATGTCTGACGCGCAAACCAGCTTTGCCAATATTATTTATGAGGTCGCAGACGGTCGCGCCCGCATCACCCTGAATCGGCCGGACAAGCTGAATGCGTTATCACTGGCTCTGCAAGCGGAGCTGGCTGAGGCTTTGTGGGAAGCGGATAACAACCGGGCCGTACACTGCGTGATCATCAAGGGGGCCGGGAAAGCTTTCTCTGCCGGATATGACCTGACTGGCGCAGGTGGCGATGTACCCGTGTCCAGAGTGCAGGATGCCGACAACGCGTATCGAGGGGGTCGCAGCATCGACGACGACGCCTGGCAGCTGGAGCGGGCACAGCGTTATCGCATGGCGATTTTTGACATGCACAAACCCGTGATTGCCCAGGTCCATGGTTATTGTCTTGCTGGCGGTACCGACATCGCCATGTTGTGCGACATGATCATTGCAGCTGAAGACGCAACGTTCGGCTTCCCGCCGGCCCGCGATCTGGGTGCGCTGCCCAACAACATGTGGCTGTACAACGTGGGCCCTCAATGGGCAAAACGTCTGACCCTGACGGGGGACACGGTCACCGGTGCGGAAGCTCAGCAACTCGGTCTGGTCATGAAAGCAGTGCCAGCGGAACTGCTGGAAGTTGAAGTGGAAAGTCTGGCTGGGCGCATGGCGCATATCGATCCGGATCTACTCAGCGCCAACAAGCGGATCATCAATGCGGGGCTTGAACTAATGGGCGCCCGCACGCTGCAGCGCATGGCCGCAGAAAACGATGTGCGCGGCCATAACAGCCGCGCCGCGAACGAGTTTCGTCAGTCAGTTAAAGCGCATGGGTTAAAAGCGGCGCTGCAGGCGCGGGACGCCAAATTTGGTGATGGCAGAGCACGCGTTAACGGCCCGGAACTGCGCGACGCGGACGGGAATCTGATGGACAATGCCGCCGAGTGAATCCGGCCTGAGCGCGCATCGGGCTTTACCGGGCTATACGTTAGGCAGAATATCCCGGGCCACCCGCTCCAGTACGTCAAAGCGGGTGTCGAAGTTGGGCAGTATCATAATCTGATCCAGGCCCGCAGCATGCATGCCATGAATGCGCTCCAGCAGTTGCTCTCGCGTGCCGATCATGCTGCTGCTGGTCAGCACCTCTGGGGTCAGAAACCGCTCTTCTTCTTCCAGCACCCAGCAGTTGTGGCCCGCATGTATACGCTGGTGGCGCCGTTCTTCGGGATAACTTTCCAGCAAAGCCGTGTAGTCCTCCCAGATCCCCGCGAGGGCATTGGGGGGTTGATGGCCAAAATTGCGGTACTGGTCATATTGATAGTGCACCGCCGCCATGGCCATGGCGCCACATTCCGCCTTAACCCGCGCGGAGTCCACCGCTTCGCCTTCGTCGAGCACCACCATGGTGGTCAGCGCCGTGGTGTAGTAGTCCTGTTGCGGGCCAATCTCCCGGCCAGCAAGGCGAGCACCTTCCTGCAGCATGTGCCAGACACTCTGCATGGCCGCTGGATTACCCACCAGGGCCAGCACCGCCCCATCGCCATACTGCCCTGCCAGACCCAGAGAGCGCGGCCCAAATCCAGAGACATACAGCGGAATCGGATCAGCAAAATTGACGAAGCCCTGATCCGGCATGATGTGGCGAATGGGGATCGGCTCATCTGAGCTCGGCATCAGCGCCTCTTCACCCCTCAACAGAGGCTGGATTTGTTGCAGATAATTTTCGAATCCTTTGATCCGTTGCGGCGGCAGACCCATGACTCTTCGCGCGGTGTTGCCAGAGCCCACCCCGAAAAAAGTGCGCCCCGGGGCCAGCGCATTGATTGTGGCAATACCCGCCGCGTTCACCGGTGCGGGACGCGTGCCAGAGACCGCTACACCAGTACCCAGTTTGATGCGCGAGGTCTGGTGAGCCGCAAGCGCCAGCGTGGCATAACAATCCGACCACAGCATTTGCGAGTCGGCCAGCCAGGCATGGGTGTAACCCAGTTCTTCAGCCCTGACGACGTACCCGATATCTCCTACATGTGAGGCAACACAAATCCCCAAGTCCATGCGTCCCCCTCAGGCACTAATGCCTGTTGTTTCAGTCGGCCTAAAATACCAGTCGCAGCACACTCTCACCCACGCAGGCTGGCTTATCCTGGCCTTCGATTTCTACCGTCAGCTCATTCACCAGCTCCAGCATCGGCCCCTTTTTCTCGACGCTCTTCAGTTTGCCGACCGTGCGAATACGATTGCCTACCGCAACAGGCGACATGAAGCGCACCCGGTTCCAACCGTAGTTCACGCCCATCTTCACACCATCAAGTTGGGGCACCCCCGTACCCTCGCCACCCGGCAGAAACATCATGATCGACATGGTGAGCTGACCATGGGCAATAGGTCCACCAAATGGCCCCGCCTTGGCACGCTCGGGATCCACGTGGATCCACTGCTGGTCTAACGTGGCATCAGCAAACGTATTAATCCGGTCCTGGGTCATTTCGAACCAGTCAGTCGGCTCGGAAGATTGGTCAATACGTGCATTCAGCACCTCAATGGCGTTATCAATTGCCCCATCAGACATAGCTGTTCTCCAAATTGAGTGAATGGTTTCAGGCCAGGAAGGGTATCATGGGATTTTGCTCAGCGGGAGGACAACATGACAGAACGCTACACCGGGTATACCCACCTCACCTTCGACTATCCGGCGGATCGGATTCTGCGCATTACCATCAATCGTCCGGAGCGTTACAACGCCCTGGATGAGGTGGGTCATCGCGAACTGACCTACGTGTGGCGTGATGTGGATGAAGATCCGGATATTGACGTGGTTATCCTGACCGGCGCAGGTAAAGCGTTTTCCGCTGGTGGTGATTTTGACATGGTGGAGAAGATCACCGAAGACTTTAACGTGCGGGTCAACATCTGGAAAGAAGCCAAAGATCTTGTGTACAACATGATCAACTGCGGCAAACCAATCATTTCCGCCATCAACGGACCCGCGGTTGGGGCCGGATTGGTTGCCGCGCTGTTAGCAGACATCTCGATTGTCGCCGACAATGTCTCGATTACCGACGGTCATACCCGACTGGGCGTGGCTGCGGGAGATCACGCCGCCATTATCTGGCCCCTGCTGTGCGGCATGGCCAAATCCAAATACTACCTGTTAACGTGCGAGCGCTTGAGCGGTGCAGAAGCTGAACGTATTGGCCTGGTTTCTCTTTGTGTTGCGCCTGAAGAACTGCAGGACAAAGCCCTGACCGTGGCTGGCACGCTGGCAGATGGCGCACCTACGGCGATTCGCTGGACTAAATACGCGTTGAACAACTGGCTGCGCATGGCGGGGCCGATCTACGACACCTCGACGGCGCTGGAGATGCTCGGCTTTGGCGGACCGGAAGCGCGCGAAGGCGTTGCAGCGCTCAAAGAAAAACGCCCGGCGGAGTTTCCGCGGGGACCCAATATCTGAGCGCACGACCACCACCACAGGCCGCGCGGGGATCAGTTCACCGCGCGGTCAGCGTCCTCCCAGTAGGGTGCGCGCAGCTCACGTTTGAGCACCTTACCCGGACCGGATTTGGGTAGCGGATCCTGCTGAATGGCGACGCCTTTCGGAACCTTGTAACCGGCAATATGCTCACGACAGAAGTCGACCAGTTCTGCCGGATCCACGTTGCTGTGTTGCTCCCGCGGTACCACAGTGGCGTGCACCGCCTCCCCCCATTTTTCATCGGGAATCCCATACACTGCGGCTTCCAGCACCGCCGGGTGTTTATACAGGATCTCCTCAACTTCGGTGCAGTAGACATTTTCGCCACCCGTCACAATCATGTCTTTGCTGCGATCCACTAAAAAGACATAACCGGCGCTGTCCATGTACCCCAGATCACCTGTCCAGTACGCGCCGTCTTTCAACACCGCTGCCGTTTGCTCCGGCTTGTTCCAGTAGCCCACCATAACGTTCGGGCCACGCACCACCACTTCCCCTATTTCACCAGTTGCCACTTCCTGACCATCGGTATCCAGAATGCGTACATCTGTCCCCGGTATGGACTGACCGCATGAACGCGCGCGATCATCTTCCAACAAATTCTGTTCGTTGCGCAACGCGGTCGTCAGCGGTGATAATTCCGTCGCACCATATACCTCAATCATCTCCGCGGTGGGGAAGGCGGTCCAGGTGCGGTGTACAACTGCCGTGGCAATGGGTGAACCGCCATGGGCAATGGCACGAATGGTGTCTACTTTGCGCGGCTGACTGTGCTGTGCTTCCGCCATCGCCGCCAGCATGGTGGGTACACCCAGGGTCAAGCTGACCTGGTGGCTTTCGATGATGTCCAGCACCTTTTGCGGATCAAATGCCGCCAGCGTAATCTGCGTACCCGTGGTCCAGATAGACCCGAGCACGCCATTCGAGCCTGCCGCGTGAAATAGCGGCGCCATGACCAGCATCACGTCCGCCTCATTTTGCGGTACCGACGTCAACCAATGGAACGTATTGGCAATCAGGTTGCGGTGGCTGAGCATTACCCCCTTGGATTGACCTGTGGTGCCTCCGGTATAAAACAGTCCCGCCAGATCATCTTCGTGCAGGTCCTCACCCAGCGGAACCGGTGCGGCTTGTAACAGCGCTTCATACGCATCGTCCAGGGGGATAATGTGCTCAACAATATCCGCCAGCCCGCTGGCATCTCGATCTGTGAGCAACACTCGAGTGCCGGAGTCTTCCAGCGCATAGCGCAGTTCCGGCTCTGCATGCCGGGTATTCAGCGGCACCACCACCAGCCCACCCGCGGGTACCCCCACGTAAGTTTCGATGTACTGATGGTTATTGTCCGACCAGATCGCCACGCGATCGCCTTTGCTCAATCCCAGGCCGCGCAAGCCCGCGACCAGGCGTTGGCAACGTTCATAAAGCTCTGCATAGGTAAACTGCTGAGCCCCATCGATCACCGCGGTTTTCTCTCCAGCCACCTGAATGGCGCGTTTTATCGGATCTGCAAATGTATGCACGCCCCTGTCCCCTCTTATAACCTGAAAACTATGACCTGAAATGTCTGTCAGCTGATTGTATCTTTTTATTGATCAATTATTGGCCCATTACTGACCTGGTTTTTTGGCCTGATTTTCAGCCTTAGACCCGCGAGTTTATTCGCGCTGGCCAAGCCGGTAATGTACAGCCATGACATTAAGACTACCCCAGACAAAATTCAAACCCGGCCCGCGATCTGGAACATGGGTATTACTGCTAGTGTTCGCGTGCTTGACGCTGACTAACCCCGTACGCGCGGACAGTGTGATTAATCTATTAATCGAAAACGACGTCGTATCGGGTGATGACCGCCACTACACGTCCGGGGTTATGTTGAATTATGTCAGCGGTGTCAACGAAGGCCCCAAGCGCCTGCGTAATATGGGCATTCATATTCCCGGCCTGGATCCGGACGACAAGATGCATGTTGCCGTGTCGTTGGGCCACGAGATCTATACGCCGACAGTGATCACCGAAGCTGCGTTAATCGAAGATGATCGTCCTTATGCCGGTTACATTTATCTGGCGGCCGGGTTCACGACAGAAAATCCGGACGAAATAGAAACCTGGCGCCTCAGCCTGGGGCTCGTCGGTCCAGGCGCGAAGGCGGAATACATTCAGAACACCCTGCATGAAAAAATCGGCAGCGATCTGGCTGAGGGTTGGGACAACCAGTTGGGCAACGAATGGGTCGCCCAGTTTGCGTATGAAAAGAAATGGCTGAAACTGGCCCGCACCCGCACGCTGTTCAACACGACTGAAGTAGATTTTATCCCGCACTTCAGCGCGGCTGTGGGCAATCTGAGCAGTTACGCAGGGGTTGGCGGGATGGCGCGCATTGGTCGGGGACTGGATCACGACTACGGGCCTCCGCGCGTGCGCCCCAGTTTACCGGTATCTCAATTTTACAAGCAGGATCCGGGCGCGAGCTGGTATTTTTTTGTCGGCCTGGATGCCCGATTGGTCCTGAATAACATATTTATCGACGGAAACTACTTTCGCAACAGCCATTCGGTGGACCGGGAGAACTTTGTCGGAGATCTACAGGCCGGCTTTGTGTGGAACAACCGACGCTTTCGGGTGGCATATAACTGGATCCTGCGCTCCCGGGAGTTTAAACAACAGCGCGAACGCGATTTGTTTGCTTCACTGTCTATTTCCGCGCACTTTTAGCGCATGCTTTGGCTCACAGCGACTTACAGACCCTGTGAATAATCCAGTAGAGCGTCGACCAGCGCATCCATCGGTCTATCCATTTGCACATCCATCTGCGCATCCATCTGCCCATCCATCTCCGCATCCTGCACCAACGACGCGCACAAATTGGCCGCACACAAAGGCACGGCAGCGTCCCGGCGATAACTCGCCAGCACCTTCTCATGCCCCGGCGTAAGCACAGCCGCGCGCAATAGAGGCGAGATCGCCCCCGCTCGCGGGTCCAGCGCAAATTGAACCGTATTGTGCAGACTCGTCAACAATTTCGGACCCACAAACTGCAACGGTACCCGACTGGTATCAACCTGGCGCACCAGGTGCTGCACCCGGTCAATCAGAAAGGGTAAGGTGACACTGCGCTTTTGAAATCCGCAGTAGGCGTTGTGCACATTCCGATAGATTTTATAACCATTACCTTTGGCTGCCTTCTGTAACCAGCGCTCACAACCAAACACACAATCCTGGTCCAGTTGGACGCGCCAGGCGTCCGGCGCAAACACCAGCGTGTCTGCGTCAAGCCACACTGCGACGTCAACGTTGTCCTCCCGCAGCACTTGTTGCAGCCACAGCAGCCGGGCGAGATCAGTGGCCATGGGCAGACGCTCGCCGACTTTATCCAGGTACCAGGCTGGCAGCAGGCCAAACAATGTGTCACCCAGGAAGCGATACTCATAACCCTGGTGTGCAGCCCAACCCACCACAGACGCGAGGCAACGCTGCATCCATTCTGCAACACCTTCTTCACGATAACTCTGTAGAATCACGACTCGCATCAGCTTGCCAACAACCTATGTCTGAACGCTCACCCACCATACTCCATCACCTCGGTTGCCGCATAACACGGGTTATGGGACGAACTGTTGCGCTGGTCCTGCTGTGCTTAATTGGCACCGCTTGCACACACACGACACCTGATGTGGAGCCCGGCGCGAGGCCGCTGGCTTTAATCGAATCTTTACCGCCGTCAGCACTGAAAGATCAGCTCAGCGCCTGCGCGGCAGGTCCATTTGCGCCCAGCCGGTTTTCCATCAGCCACCGCGGCGCCCCACGCGAGTTCCCGGAACATACCCGTGAAGGGTATCTGGCTGCAGTCACCATGGGCGCCGGCGCCATTGAATGTGATGTCACTTTCACCAAAGACAACCAACTGGTATGCCGGCATTCCCAGTGCGATCTGCACAGCACCACCAACATTCTGGAAACGCCGCTGGCCAGCACGTGCCGTCAACCTTTCAGTCCAGCAACGGCAGATCAGCCGGCCCGCGCTGAGTGCTGCACCAGCGATATCACCCTGGCTGAGTTCAAATCGCTGTGTGGGCGTCGTGATCGCATCGAGCCAACGGCGCGCTCCTTAGAACAGTACTTAGACCAGTACGCGGCGCCTGGGACCGAATCGGAGCCAACAGCCTGTGGCACCCTGATGAGTCACGCTGACAGCATTGAGCTGCTGGCACCTCTGGACGTGCTGTTCATTCCAGAACTGAAAGCCCCGATGGTGTCCATGCCACATCGTGACATGACGCAAGCCGCCTATATGGACGCGCTGATCAACGCTTACCGGGCGCAAGGCATTGCGCCGGAGCGCGTGCGCATCCAGTCTTTTAATCCAGACGACCTGCTGTATCTGGTAGACCGCCATCCGGAGTTCGCGACCAACGCGTTATGGCTGGATGCGCGCGGCCGTAACCCGGCGTTTGCACCGACGCTGGCGGATATGCGGGCTACGAAACAAGCCGGCATCAACACACTGGCGCCCCCCATGCCCATGCTGCTGCAGGTGGACCAGCAAGGAAAATTGCAAGCCACAGAGTATGCCCGGCTAGCGGCACAGGCAGGATTAGAACTTGTTACCTGGACATTTGAAAACGGTCAACCCACAGATCCGCGCAACTGGATGTACGCCAACGTTCGCGATTATCTCCAGCACGATAGTCAGATGTTGGAGATCCTGCACGCGCTGCATGAGGAAGTAGGGATCAGCGGTATTTTTTCCGACTGGCCTGGCACCACAACCTACTATGCCAATTGTCTGGGCCTGGAGTGGGGTGAGGGTTTGGGTCCTATGTTTTAGGGCCTACGCTTTGGATCCATGGTGCGAATCAGGGTGCGTCCACGAGGGTGGCCACGATGGCGACACGGTCGCGGGAAGCCCCCAATAGCCCATAGTACACAGTGGCCGCGTCATTGCGTGCACCGTACTTTGTCTGCATGGCAGTCAAAACGCGATCCGCTTGTGCTGCGCTCATCGCGTCGACTGCGGTCGTCTGAGGTATGCGCGTACTGAGTTGACCAGCGCGCCTGAACTGCACGGGCTCACCGGCCAGAAGAATCGCTGCCACTTCCGGTGCGGCATCATAATAGACCGTTGGATGTTCACCGATGTCCATGACCCACAGCCGCGCGGTATGTTGCCGGTCAGGCAGCTCGATGATCAGCTCCACCACTTCGCCGGATTCCCAGGTGGCGATCACGTAACGGTGTGTCCCAAACCAGGTAATCACAAGCAGCGCAGCGAGTATCAGGCTCACCGCCAAATCTGGTCTGGCTGACTTCCACCAGATTTTCGCCGTCAAGCAGGCGCCACCAAGGAGGCCAGCCCAGGCAATCAAACCACCTCGCTCCACCACCAAGAGCACCATCGCCAGCGTGATCAACACCGCAACACAAAGAGCAAGAGACAGATTTTTCATGCAGCCACCTTCACTCTGGCGACGATACGCCACGCCAGATCAGCGACATCAAATCCCGGCCGGAACCTGCCACGCAGTGCGCCCGCCGGACCAATAATCGAAAACGTCACCGAGTGCGCCACAGTGTAACGCTCCCCTTCCACCGCCTCGTACCGCACGCCGAGATTGCGTGCCAACCGGGTCAGTTGTGTTGGACTGCCTGTCACGCCACGAATGGCCGGGCTGAAATGTTGTGCGTAGCGGTGCACATCAGTCACCCTATCACGGCCCGGGTCTACCGAGACAAATACATAGTTGAGCTTGGCGGACGGTGCCTCCGCGGCCATCTGGGCCTCCAGCGCAGCCAACTGGGCCAAATTGGTCGGACATATGTCGGGGCACTGGAGAAAACCGAAGACAACCACCGTCCACTGTCCCAACAGAGCCTGGTTGTCAAAGCGGCCGTCTACGGTGGTCAAGCTAAAGGCTTGCCCGGGACGAGGGTTATCCAGCCACTCGAGAGATTGCGTCGGGCGCGCTTTGAAACCCACCGCTGTTGAAAGCCCCACGCCCAATAGAATGCCTGCACCAAGCAATACGGAAACTGCCAGCTGTTTAGCCATTCAACGGCTCCCGATGCGCCCGCCAGACAAGGGCAATCGCCAGCAGAGCAGGCAGCGTGACACCGGCAAAATCTTCCACCAAAGCCTCGGGGCCGCAGATACCGACAATGACCTCCCAGATGTGGAATAGCGCGTGCAGCAGCAACCAGGCAGCGGGGAGTAGCCACAGCTGGAACCGCTGCCTGCCGTACAGCCGTAGCAATAAGGGCGCGTTTGCACCTGATCAATTACATCGAGACTGCCCGCCGCAACTAGGCTGGAAACAGTGACTGGCGTC
>JBCCUW010000109.1:0-10085 GCA_039196385.1 Pseudomonadota bacterium | reverse complement strand
CGGAGATCTCTGGCACCTATTCCAAGTCAGCCTTTCGCGAACTGGTCGAAGGAGTGGTTGGCGGTACGCGGGCCGGGGTGCAACTCACGCCCACCGGGATCACTGCTGAAGGTGACCGGGTAGCGGTGGAGGCTGTTTCCAGTGGGGAAACCCTGGATGGAAAAACTTACAACAACGAATACCATTTTCTGTTTGTCTGCCGAAACGGCAAGCTCACGGCGGTGCGCGAGTATATGGATCCCATGCATGTACGCGAGGTGTTCGGTGTTTAGCACTGGATGAGGGCGAGGCAGTCATATGGCTAAGCAGAGGTGTCTTCTCCGGTGGCGTCGGCTCATGTGCCTGTCTACTGCTGTCGGTCTGGGGGTCAGTGTCAGCGTTGGCGTGGTTGCAGACAGTGAGCAGCTCTACCAACGGGCGTGTGCCGACTGTCATGGCGCCGACCTGCGTGGCAGCGCACACGGCACCGCGCTGCTTGGATTAGCTTTCCGGCAGAAATGGGCAGATACCAGCTGGCAGGCCCTCAGTCAGCTATCGCGAGCGACTATGCCCCCCGGCCAGCCGCATACCCTGCAGGCTGGGCAGCATGACGCGCTGGCGCGCTTCGTGTTTGCCGCTAATGGATTGCCGGTAGAGCAAGCCACTCAGGTTACCGATACTGAAGACGGTGCTGGTGTGTCCTGGAGCGGCGCCGCTGGTATTGCGGAAATGGCCCGGTCAGCCAGTGGGTTTGAAAATGGCAAAGTAGCTGGCTTCAAACCGGTGAGCCAGGCCGAATTAAACGCGCCGGAGGCGCAGGACTGGCTGAGCTGGCGCCGAACCCTGGATGGGCACGCTGAGAGTCCCCTGCAACAGATCACCAAAACCAATGTGCAACAGCTGAGCCTGGCGTGGGCAATCACCATGAACGAAGGCAGCGCCCAGATTACGCCGCTGGTCCGCGACGGCATCATGTTTCTGGTCCAACCTGGTCTGGTTGTACAGGCGCTGCGCGCCGATACGGGTGACGTGATCTGGCAATACGACTATCCGTTTCCTGCTCAGGCGCAAACCCTGGGTGGCCCCATGCGCAACTTTGCGATTTACGGGGACACTTTGTACATCGCCACTTACGATGCGGCACTGATCGCCTTGAATGTTGCTGACGGTAGTCTGAAGTGGCGCACGGTGAAAGCAGACTACCGTGAGGGTTACACACACAGTGCCGGTCCCATTGTTGGTAATGGCGTGATTTTGAGTGGCATCAACGGCTGCGAGCGCTATACCACAGCGGGCTGTTTTATCACCGGTCACGATGCAGAAACGGGCCGGGAGTTGTGGCGCACGTCCACCATTGCGGTGACAGAATCACCCGCCCAGGATACCTGGGGTGGGTTGCCACCGGAATTTCGGGCCGGCAGTGACGCGTGGATTGCGGGTAGCTACGACCCGGAATTGGACCTGTTTTTTATCGGCACCGCCCAGGCCAAACCCTGGGTAGCTGCCAGCCGCGGCATGCGGGTGGAAGACTCGGCGCTGTACACCAACTCAACCCTGGCCATTCGCCCGCGTACCGGTGAGATTGTCTGGTACTTCCAGCATATCCCCGGGGAAACCATCGATATGGAAGTGGGTTTCGAGCGGGTGCTGGCCACGTTGGATGGCCGGCGGTTTGTCTTCACCGTGGGCAAAGACGGCATACTCTGGCAGCTGAATGCCGCGAATGGTGAATACGTGGCACACGTTGAAACGATGCCGCAAAATCTGTTTACCGCTATTGATACGGAAACCGGACGGGTGACCTACCGGCAGGATATCCGCGACGCTGGGATTGGCGATACCGTGTCGGTGTGTCCGGGGATTTATGGCGGCCACAACTGGCAGTCCATGGCTTACGCCAGCCGGTGGCAACGACTGATTGTGCCACTCCACCAGCTGTGTGGAGAGATGGCCGGTCGTGCGGTTGAAAGGCGGCTGGGTCAGGGTGGTTTTGGTGGGGATTCTAAAAGTACGCCGATGCCTGGGGCAAATGGCCAGCTGGGCAAGCTAGTAGCGGTCGACCTGCGACAGCAGGAAATTGCCTGGAGTTATGAGCAGGAAGCCATGTTTATGACGGGGGTGCTCACGACGGCTGCCGGTCTTGCGTTTGTCGGCGATCTCGATCGTTATTTCAAAGCTTTTGATGTGCAATCCGGCAAGGTTCTCTGGCAAACCCGTCTGGCGGCACCTACCCATGGGTATCCTATCAGTTATGCCGTGAATGGCCGCCAGTTTGTGGCGGTGCCGACCGGGATGGGTGTCTTCAGAGCCATGACCGCGGTGGTCAGTCCGCAGATCTACCAACCGGCGAATGGACAGGCGCTATATGTTTTTGCCCTCGCTGCGGATGATTGATGGGCAATAGTTTGCTGTTGTCGGCGTGTTTCAGGGGGCTTATTCCAATTCCAATACGATGGCGCCAATGCGCTGTTCTGTCTCTACCAGCCGATGGGCGCTGGCCGCCTCCGTCATGGGAAATACCTGATCCACAATGGAGGTGATCTGACCCGCTTCAATCATTTCTTTCAACGAGGCTAATCCGTCACGATTTTCCTGAGCAAAGGCGAATCGGGCTTCTTTGTCGGTGAAGCGGGTGGTGAAAAAACAGCGGGCCATGGTGATCAACCTCGGGTTACCGGCCATGTAACGACCTCCCGGGCGCAGGCTGCGAATACAGGCGCTGTAGCGACTGCCGGGAACCATGTCGAAGATGACATCGTAGCATTGCGCTTGTTGTGTGAAATCCTGCTGTTGGTAGTCAATGAAGTGATCTGCCCCCATCTGCCGGACATACGTGGCTTTGCGACCAGCATCCACGCCGGTGACTTCAGCGCCCATGGCTTTGGCAATCTGTACAGCATGCGCGCCAATGCTGCCGCCGGCGCCGTTGACCAGAATCTGCTCGCCGGGTTGCAGGTTCGCCAGACGCAGAAAGTGCAGCGCGTTGAGGCCTCCCAGGGGGACTGCGGCAGCTTCTGCGTGGCTCATATTGGCGGGTTTGTCGATTGCGTTGCCATTGCCTGGCAGGGTCATGTACTGAGCATACGCACCAAACTGCAGCCCGGTGCTGCCGAACACCGCTTGCCCGGCATGGTAATGCGTCGCGGACTTACCTACAGCTGCAACTTCCCCGCTGAAGTAACCGCCTAGAATCGGTCGCCGTGGTTTGCGTATACCTACGGCCAAGCGTAGTGGCAGCCAGAACCACTTCACCGAGTATTTGAAGCTGCGCATTTCCGTGTCGGCCTTGGTCGCCTCTACCGCTTTAACACGGATGAGAATCTCATCGTCTTCAGGCACAGGCTGGGGTACTTCGCTGATGGCCAGGACATCTGCAGCGCCGTAGCGGTTGTAGGTAATCGCTTTCAAGTCACTAACCCGTAAATTGATCCACCAGATTTTCCACCAGCGCAGCACCTACCCAGGCGCCGGGCGCAATAATGCTGTAGCCCAGGATTCTGGTGATCAGGCGCAGGTCAAAAGGCCAGTCGGATATCGCCCTGATACGGTCGGCATGCGCGCTGAGTACTTCCAATTGATGGATATCTTTGCGGTCGGTTGTGGCGATCACCGCGTTGATTTCCTGCAGTCGCTGTTGCTTCTGGTGTCGTATGTTCTGGCGGATACCCAGCAAGGGTAAACACAGGAGAAACAGCGCTGAAGGAATACCTACGTAAATACCGGCGCTGTAATTGACCCATCGGAATTCAGCGTCCAGGGCCTGCAGGGGCATAAAGGCAAGGGCACCGGCGACCACCAGTACATCTTTGGTGGCCAGGTTAGCCAGCGGTCTTACCCGTTCCGGTGCGTACAGATCAATCTGCAGAGAACGGCCAAAACGCTGCAACTCGACACTGGCCGGCAGGCGCCAGCCCATCACAATGCCTACACAGAGCCACAGCAGGCAATTGCCAACCAGCAGGGCGATGTCGGCGGCGGTAAATGCAAGGCCGGTTAACAAGCCCTGGATAATATTGCTGTTCTGCCAGGCGCCGTAGCAGGTGGCCAGCAGAATCACCAGGAAGCTGGCTGCGGGCAGGTGGGTCACCCGATGTTCAAGTCGCCGGGTGGCGTCCGGTGGGCTGTGCTGGGCCAGCTGCTCAAGGGTCTGGAGTGTTTCGCGATACAGGAACACCAGACTGGCCATGAGAAAAGCCGGAATGATCGACAACATCAGCAGTGTGCCGATGATCTGCTGGTTGCGGAAGCCCTGCATGTTGGCGCCGCTGCTGGATTGGTAAGCCAGCCAGCCAAAGAGCCCAAGCAGCAGGAACAGACCCAGCCCCAGATAGCGGGCCGGACCCTGATACCGGTCCAGAAACTGCAGCGACATTATGCGGGGTGGGTGGCGAACATGGTCGCTAGCTTAGCAATGTGGAGGGTCCAACGTGAAGAGCAGGGCCCTGACTGGCCGCGCTGACAAATTGTCTATGGGCGTCGCTTCGGTTGTGTGGTTAAATCAGAGTCCATGACCTATTGCCTCGCGATAAAAATAGAAAAGGGTCTGGTTTTCTGTTCAGACTCAAGAACAAACGCCGGGGTCGACCGAGTGAGTACTTTCAGCAAGATGCACTTGCTGGGTCAAACCGACGACCGCTTTCTCATGCTTCTCGCTGCCGGTAACCTGGCCACAACCCAGGCGGTGGTAGACACCGTTGCACGGGATGTCAAAGAACAGAACGACGGCAACATCAATCAAGCAACCTATCTCGATGAGGTGGCGGATTATATCGGCCAGATCAGCTTATCGGTGCAGAACAAGTACGCCCCCGCCGGCGAGGAAGCGAGCTTTAATGCGGGCGCGTCTTTCATCCTGGGTGGGCAGATTGGTGATGATTCGCCGGAGTTGTACCTGATTTACCCGGAAGGCAATCACATCCGCACGTCCAAAGAATTTCCTTTCTTCCAGGTGGGTGAAACCAAGTACGGCAAACCCATCCTGGATCGCATTATTGAGCCCAGCACAACGCCTGAGATTGCCATGCGTTGTGCGCTGGTCTCCATGGACTCGACGCTGCGTAGTAACGTCACCGTCGGTCCGCCGATTGAATTGCTGTTCTTTCAGGCCGGCAATTACGTGGCTGAGGCGCCACATCGTAAGTTTCCCCAGCATGACCCTTATCTGGTGCAGCTGAGAGAATCCTGGAATGCGGAAATCGTCAGTGCGTTTAATAACCTGCCTGGGCTGAGTGCGGCGTTTTCAGACTCTTTATAGCCCGGTCAATAAATGTCAGTTTCTCCTGGACCAGGTCCGTGACGATAAACGGATAAGCGTCACCCAGACCGATACTTCGATTCAGTTCATTCAGCGTCACGCTTAATTTGCGCCACAAACTGATCTGCGCTTGCATGTCCATCTGGTCGAACTGCACATCGATCAGGCCATGGGTGGCAGCGGTTTCCAGCAGGTCGAAGATGTGCAGGTAGTGACCCCAGGTTTCGGCCCAGTCCTCCAGTGGATGCGCGCTGGCGTAAGCGCTGATAAAGCGTTGGTTCCAGTCTGCGGGAGGGCCGTCGGCGTAGTGCTTTTCCAGCGCAGCCGCGTAGTCCGCCTGACTGTCGCCGAACAGCTGCTTGAACTCAGCAGTCAGTGCAACCTGCAGATGCGACCAGTAAAAATGTCCTGATTCGTGGCGTAAGTGTCCCAGCACTGACCGGTATGACTCGCGCAGCGCTGCCTTCATGGACTCCCGGGCGGCGTCGTCTGCTTCCAGTACGTTCACGGTGATCACGCCGTTGGCATAACCGGTATGCACAAACTTCTCCGGATACCGGTTCGGATCGCTGCGCGCATCTTCAACAAAATCGAACAGCAGTCCATGCTGGGTGTCGACATGGCCGCTGACCAGGGGCAGGCCCAGTCGCAGCAGTGTGTAGAACAGGCGTTTTTTGGCAGATTCCAGCACGCGCCAGCGGGTCACGTTTTCCGGTTTGCCCAGGTAGGGGATGGTGCGATTGAACTGACACGCGAAACAAAGGCTGTGTGTTGATGATTCCGGGATAACCCAGTTACACACACCGTATTCTGAATTAGCACATAGCCGGCTATGGGTGGCTTGATCTCCACTCAAGGCGACCATTTCCATGTTTTCCACATCGAAGCCTAAGCGACGGCCACAGCGGATGCAGGATTGCGAGTCGAAGAACAGTTGTTGTCCGCACTGGCAGCGAAAGTTCTTCATGGCTTAATTCTAGTTTGAGTTGCAGGGACTAGCTTACGCATCACCGGAACTCCGGTCAGGCAGTTCAAACCAGGCTTCGTGGCAGCCGCCGTGAATTTCCGCCAATTGTTCCTGCAGTTCATCAATGAATTGATGCAGGTCTCCGGGTGAACCCTTGGCGGCGTCAAACTCAAGCACGTTGTAGGCTGTGTTGCGCACGTAACGCAGCAGGCCCTTGGGCCCGCGCAACAATCCGATGTTCTCTTCAATCTGGTTGACACAAAAAGCAATGGAACGGGGAAACTGACTGCTGCGAAAGAGAAAGTCCACCACCTCTGTGGGACCCAGCAGCGGACCGACTTTGCGTCTGTAGGCGCTGGTTGCCGACAGCGATTTGAGTAGATTCGCCCACAGTAGCGGGATCGCGGGCATAATATTGTCAGCCCGGCTTTTGTTTTCCCGGGCATTACTGGTTTGCGCCAGAATGGCGCCGGCGGCCACATCAACCACCCGGCTGGTCATGTCTGCCCTTTCGATGTATTGCCCGAGCTCAATAAACCACAGTCCCTGGTCCCGCAGCACGGTGCTGTCGATCAGGCCATGAATCTCCTGTGTGCGGCTGATGACCTCTTCCAGAAACTCGTAGCGGTTCTGTCGAGCCACACTTTGCGGCGCGGCTTCGTTAACAAACAGATAACATTCGTTCACCAGCTCCCAGGCCTGGGCAGGCAATATATCCCGCGCCGTGCGCACGTTTTCGCGCGCCTGTTTGATGGCGTGGCGGATGGAACTGTTGTTGTCGACATCGGCCAGCAGAAACTTAATCACGTTGCGCTCGTTAAACACTTTATAGCGCTTGTGATAACTCACGTGGGCATCGATGGTGTCGATGAGCAATTTCCAGCCTGGTTCCGCCCCGGTAGGCATGTCCAGAATAAGATGGCTGTAGGCATTGGTTAAGCGCGCCGTATCTTCAGCGCGCTCCAGATAACGGGCCATCCAGTACAGTCGTTCGGCAACGCGGGACAACATTATTCGACAATCCAGGTATCTTTGCTGCCGCCACCCTGAGACGAATTCACGATCAGTGATCCTTCTTCCAGAGCCACCCGGGTCAAACCGCCCGGGGTTACCCAGGTATCGCGTCCGTAAAGAATGAATGGACGCAGGTCCAGATGTCTTGGTGCAATACCATTGTCGCAGTACGTGGGTGCTGTGGATAAAGACAGGGTCGGTTGTGCGACATAGTTGCGGGGATCTTGTTCGATCAGTTTACGGTAACGTTTGTGCGTCCGTGCATCTGCGTGCGGACCCACCATGATGCCGTAGCCGCCTGATTCGTTGGCCGGTTTAACGACCAGCGATTCGATGTTTTCCAGCACATAGTCGCGATCGGCGTCACGCATGCACAGATAGGTTTTGACATTATCGATCAGGGGCTCTTCATTCAGGTAGTAACGCACCATGTCCGGTACAAAAGCGTACACCACCTTGTCATCAGCAACCCCGCTGCCTGGAGCGTTGGCAATGCCGACGTTACCCGCCCGCCAGGCACGCATCAGCCCGGGTACACCCAGAATGGAGTCTGCGCGAAAGGCTTCCGGATCGAGAAAGTCATCATCAATGCGGCGGTAGATCACATCAACTCGGCGTGGACCATCTACCGTCACCATCTGCACGATGTCGTCTTCATCGACATACAGGTCACCACCCTCCACCAGCTCTGCACCCATACCCTGGGCCAGAAAGGCGTGTTCAAAATAGGCTGAGTTGTAGATTCCTGGCGTCAGTACCACCACGCAGGGACGCACGATTCGGCGCGGGGAAATGGATGCCAGGGTGGCGTACAAGCGTGCCGGGTATTCGTCGACCGGCAGGATACTCTGATTCAGAAACAACTCGGGCAACACCCGCTTCGTGATCTCACGGTTTTCGATCATATAAGAAACACCCGAGGGCACCCGGAGGTTGTCTTCCAGCACGTAGAACTGGCCGTTGCGATCACGCACCAGATCACTGCCGGCGATGTGTGCCCAGGCTTTGTGGCTGGGTTTGACTGACAAACACTGTTCGCGGAAGTTAGGTGAGTTCAAAATCAGATCTGCCGGAACCACCTCATCGGCAAGAATGGCCTGGCGATTGTATATGTCGTGAATGAAGTGATTCAGAGCGCGGCTGCGTTGCGCCAGCCCGTGGCTGACGGTCTGCCAGGTTTTTGCGGAAATGATGCGGGGGATTATATCGAATGGCCAGGCGCGGTCGATGTTGCCGGCTTCGCTATAGACCGTGAAAGAAATGCCCATTTCGCGAATACACAGATCCGCTGCGTTACGCCGTGCCAGCATCTCGTCTGGCGCATACTTCTGCAGATGGTTGATCAGCGAGCGCGCAACGGCGCGCGGCTGACCCTTGGGGGTAACCAGTTCGTCGTACGCCTGACCCGCATCATAACTCTGCCATTCGCCGCGCAAGATGATTTACCTCTACGTTCTTTATACGGCATGCTACGCGATGGGTGCTAAAACGCCAGTGCCTCATGGGCTGTCTGGGAATTGGATGCGGGTATTGCGCCCTGAAATGGTGCGCCAGCCGCGGAGCCAGCACTATACTGGTGTATGCATGCTGAGTTTGTTGCCGCGAACTGGTATTGTCTGCAATTGCCTTCCACCTACGTGTCGATCCGGAGCAACCGATGACTCATCGCCTGCGCACCAGTTGCCGCCTTTCGTTTACAGTCGCTGTACCTACGCCTATGACGCTCATGTTGCGTTTGCGTCGGCATCCTGATCAGTGGGTAGAGGAGGAAACTTTTGATCTTGCGCCACGAGTCGCGGTGTCTGAGTTGATGGATAGTTTTGGTAATCCGATGCAAAGGCTGGTTGCGCCAGTAGGCGATTTTGTTGTGTCTACGTCGGCGCAGGTTGTTGTTGCAGAGCCTCCTCTGGGCACCCCTGCGGCAGGTTTTGTGGAAGTCCCGGAGCTGCCCGGTGCAGTGCTACCGTACCTGTTGCCGAGCCGTTATTGTGAATCGGACCGGTTCGGTAACATGGCAACGGACATTGTTGCAGATGCGCCGGCGGGTTTTGCCCAGGTGGCGGCGATTACGAATTGGGTGCATGACAATGTCCGCAACGTGCCGCTCAGCAGTACTTATCCGGTCTCTGCCGTGGAGGTGAATGAGCGGCGCGAAGGGGTCTGCCGGGATCTGGCGCAAATCAGTATAGCGCTGTGCCGCAGCCTCTGTATTCCTGCGCGTCTGGTGGTCGGCTACCTGCACAAACTTAAACCCCAGGACCTGCATGCCTGGTTTGAGGCTTATGTCGGTAGTCGCTGGTACGCCTTTGATCCCACCAATCCGGATGACCGCGAGCCCCGCATCACCCTTGCTCACGGTCGCGATAGCGCAGATGTGGCTGTCTATAACCAGTACGGACCGCTGCTCCTGCCGGATGACATGCAGGTTACAGTCACTGCACTAGCGCCAGCCTGACCTTTGTCGGCTGCTTAGTCCAGCTCCCAGAGTTGATTGCGGGTGCGGGTCACGGCTTCGATATCCACGGCGCCGCCTTCACCCCACTCCTGCTGTATATAGTTGACGATGGCCGCAATATCCGCGTCGGACAGATGTCCCCAGGCCGGCATGATGGGAATGGTATGACCGTTTAGGTCGCCACTGCGGCCAAAACGACCGGTCAGCACGGCTTCAACCATTTCCGAAGGTCGGCGCATACCGGCCAGTCGCTGCATCGATGGATACCAGGGTTCTGCACCCTGGCCGCCGGCACCATGACAGGTGGCGCAATGCTGCGTGAATACCTGTTCGCCACGCTGCACACTCACATCAGGCGGATGGGTGGCCTGTCCGGCGCTTGCCTGGCTAACTGTCTGACTCACAAGAGTCTGACT
>JBCCUW010000108.1:0-10174 GCA_039196385.1 Pseudomonadota bacterium | reverse complement strand
GACTCACCCGGTCAGACGCAAATGCACCGCCAAAAAATACTGCAACAGCTGGCTGCGTACCGGCACAGATATCCTCTTGAGACAGACACCGTCGACCGCTTTGTTGCTTTTGTGGAACAGCAGCCGCGCTGTTTTGAACGAGACAACTGGGCGGGTCATGTCACCGGCTCAGCCTGGTTGCTAAATCCTGCGCGAACACACCTGTTGCTTACCCATCATCGCAAGTTGAACATCTGGATCCAGCTGGGCGGTCACAGTGACGGGGACCCGGATACCGAAGCAGTGGCCTGGCGTGAGGCCCGGGAAGAATCGGGTTTGCCCGTGCATCTGTTAAGTTCGCAGATTCTCGATATCGACATCCATGAAATCCCTGCCCGCAAAGAGGATCCCGCCCACTTTCATTTTGATGTGCGCTACTGTTTTGTTGCGGAGCATCCGGACTTTGTGGTCAGCGCAGAGTCCAACGAACTGTCCTGGGTGGCCATTGACCGGCTGGAAACCCACACTAACGAAATTTCAATTATGCGCATGCGCGAAAAGTGGCTGGCCGGAGTGGCGAGTTAAGCCGGGCGTAAATAGCCGCCAAAGCCATGCTGCTGCACGTGATAGGGTCAAAAACTCAGAAAATTTGTCATGCTTTCATGATTGTGGTTCACAACGGCTTCGCGTAACCTGCGCTTGGTGTCTCGCCCAATTTCTGTTTTGCTTGGTTTTCCTGAGTTTGATTGGTCGGAACGTGGGCCGTATTTGTCGATTTACCTGGGGATACTTCAGCTCCTGGTAGTGGACAAAAAGCGCGGCGAAATAAACTGATCTTTGGAGATCTTAAGTAGTGAAGAAGCTATACGTGGGCAATCTTGCCTGGGGTGTTACGGACGACGACTTGCAGAATTTATTTTCTGAGTTTGGCGGTGTTGCATCTGCCGTAGTGATTACCGACCGAGAAACCGGCCGCTCTCGTGGTTTTGGTTTTGTGGAATTGGAAGAAGGCGCAGATCAAGCGATTGAAGCCTTAAACGGACAGGAAGTTCAGGGTCGACCTCTGCGCGTGAACGAAGCGCAAAGTAAAGACCGTGGTGGACGTGGCGGCAACCGCGGCGGCGGCCGACCTTTCTAACACAACTTGTTCTAAGTTAGCGCCGCGCAGCTCAGCTCAGCAGTAGGGCTGCTGTTGCAGGACCCGCAGGGTGGCCCGAATCCTGGGTTACCCGCAGACACTATTGCCTGTTCTTTCTGTCTGTCACCTGTTCCTTCTGCCTATTCCCTCTGTATTGTGGCGCCGGCATTGCCACGCGCTGTGCCCTGTCCGTTTTTTTGCTCAGCCCTGGTAGCATAACGTAATGAGGTCAGCGACTTACTATCTCGCGATGGCGTTCTTGTTGACGCATGAGCTGGATGCCGTCCAACACGCAGAGTGGCATCTGCTGTTTGTACTGCGCACCCTCGACCCGCCTTGGGCTTACAGCGCTTTTGTCCTGCTGCACATTCCCATTGTGTTTGTGCTGCTGTGGCTGGCGAACCATGCAAATGCCTTGATTCGGCTGCGATTCAGACTGGTGACAGCGGGGTTTACCTTGATTCACGCTGCGATTCACTTTCGCCTGGTAGGGTCTCCGGAGTACACGTTCGAGGGCTGGTTGTCCAACGGATTGATCTTTGGATCTGCTGTGTTGGGTAGCGTCTATCTGCTGCTGGAATGGATGGCGAATCGCTGGTCACTTTCAATTGAGGAGGGAAAATGCAAACAGTGACCTTGAGCGATATTCTCGCCGCATCGTACAGCACGGTGGAAGCACCGGTGCCGATGGCGCAAGCCAATAGCGCGCTACTGCTGGTGGATGTGCAGGAACTGGCCACGCCAGAGCATCTGAGCCAGCGCGCGGTGGCATCCGGGTTGGATGCCGCGGCGGTTGACCTGGCTTTAGCGGACTATAAAAAGCGTTTTTATGGCGCGGTAGATAACTGTGCACGCCTGTTGCAAGCTGCCCGCGAGGCAGGCGTTGCCTGTATTCATGTGCGGATTGAGGCTTTATCCGGCAGCGCCAGAGACACTGGTCCGGCCCACCGGCGTTTGGGCTGGTGTTACCCACCGGGCAGCCGGGAGACGCAGTTTTTGCCGCAAGTCACTCCTGCAGCCGGTGAGATTGTGATTGCGAAGACGGTCAGCGGGGCCTTTACGGCAACCAACCTCGATGCGGTTTTGCGGCATATGGGTGTTCAGTGGCTGCTGATTGCCGGTTTCGCCACGGATGAATGTATCGAAGCAACAGGCCGCGCCGCCCTGGACCTGGGTTATGTTGCATTGTTTGCAGAAGATGCATGCGCGGCGTACGAGGCGGAGTCGCACGCGGCCTTTATGGGTAAGTACGCCTCCTGGGGGCTCGTGCGCGATACAGACACATTGTTGGAAACGCTAGCCGGTTTGTGATTAGGCGTTTTGCTGAATACAACTGCGGGTTGTCGTGGTAACGCTCGAAGAAATCACAAGCGCGAACATCCATGCTGTCTTGGCGCTTGAAGTGGCCCCTGCCCAGAAGACGACCTATCCGCATGCAAACGCGCACTCGATAGCAGAGGGTTTCTTCCCTGCTGACGACGACCCGGTTTGGATGAGGGCAATCTGCAACGACCGCACACCGGTCGGATTTCTGATGACATCTGAAATTCCCCAGGCTGGTGATTATTTCCTCTGGCGGATCCTAACGGAACCTGCCGTTTCCATGCAGGAATATGTTGAAACACTCCGGTTCACTTAAACAGGCAGTAATCTGGCGGAAACTGTGTGAGCTGTTGCAGATATGCCAAATGTTCCGCTGGATGAACCCGCTGCTGTTGCACGTCAGTCTGCCCACATCAATGGTCTGGACTTGTTCTATCTCGATACGAACACGCGTGAGATTTGCGATGGAATTGGCGAAAGAACTCGCGCTGAGCAACCCAATCAGCCATTGATGCTGTGCCTGCATGGACGCTTCGGGCGTGGCGAAACATGGTTGGATTTGATGGGTCGATATGCCGACCGCTTTCGCATTGTTGCGCCGGATCAACGTGGCCATGGATTCAGTGCAAAACCTCGCGGCAAATACACCTCAGAAGAATTGGCGCAAGATGCCGCAGCACTGCTGGCGCACCTCGATAGTGGGCCTGCACTGGTCATTGGGCACTCGATGGGTGGCAGGATTGCCGGCTACCTGGCGGCATTGTATCCGCATCTGGTGTCCGCGCTCGTGATACTTGATCAGACGGCAACGGGCCCGGAAGTTGCGTCGTCGCTAAGTCTGGATAGCCTTCCGCCAGCAGACGCTTTTACTGCCGACTGGCCACTCCCGTTTTCCAGCCAGGCCCAGGCGCGCCACTTTCTGCTCCGCCGGACCCAATCCGAAGTGCGGACCCAGTATTACCTGGACAGCCTTATCGAGCGGGAAGATGGTTACCACATGCTGTTTTCGCAGCAAGCGATGGCAGCCATCTTCGAATATCAGGCAGACTGGTTTCACCTGCTGCCCGACATCTTGCAACCCGTTCTGGTGGTCCGGGCCAAAGCTTCCAAAGAACTGCCCCCAGGCAGATCATGAAAGCATGCAAAGTATGCTTCGACATTGCCATGCGATAACCGTGTCGCGGCCAGAGCATCACGTGTATCTCAGCGATCCACCTGAATTCTATGCCGCGCTTGACAATTTTCTGTCGGAGACAGACAGCTTGCGAGAATGACCACAGGGTGCCTAAGTCGCTTATCGGGTGATGAGCGAAGCCATACCCGGGGCCTGATGGGATGCGTCGCGTGCTGCTGGCTTACCCGTGATACAAATGACAGGCGACCAGACGGTCGCCGTTGTCCACCGGCATCAGTTGTGGTGTCACCTTGTGGCACTCGGGCATGACCTTCGGACATCGATTAGCGAAACGACAACCCGCTGGAATATTCACCGGTGAGGGTATTTCCCCACTGATGGTGGTGGACGTCCGTTCCCGCTCCTGGCGGGGATCGGGTTCCGGATTGGAAGCTACCAGAATGCTGGTGTAGGGGTGTTTGGGGTGGAAAAACACTTCGTCAGCGCTGCCCACCTCAACCAGACTGCCCAGGTACATCACGGCCATACGGTCGCTGACATAACGCACCATGGACAGATCATGCGCGATAAACAGGAGGGTTAAGCCGAGCTTTTCTTTCAGATCATCCAGCAGGTTAACCACCTGGGCCTGGACCGATACGTCCAGAGCGGAGATTGGTTCGTCGCAGACAACAAATTCGGGTTCTAAAATTAACGCCCGGGCGATGCCGATGCGCTGGCGCTGGCCGCCGGAAAACTCGTGCGGATAGCGGGACATGTGATCCGGCTCCAGGCCCACGCGCTGCAGCCACTCGGCAACCTGCTCGGTGATCGCCTGATTGCTCTGGCGCGAATGCAGCTTGAGTCCCTCAGCGATAATTTCACCCACCGTCATGCGCGGATTGAGGGACGAGTACGGATCTTGAAAGATCATCTGCATCAGCGGTGCATACTTCTGAAAGTCGTCCGGTTTGTAGCGCTGCGGCATCACCTCACCGCGGTAAGTCACGGTGCCCGCGGTTTTGTCATGCAGGCCGAGCAGGGTTTTACCGAGCGTGGATTTGCCCGACCCGCTTTCGCCCACCAGGCCGACAATTTCACGCTCGGCAATCGCAAAACTGACATTGTCCACGGCGTGCACGTATTGATCCCGGGCTAACTTGAAGTGTTTAACCAGGCCTTCGATCTGCAACAGCGCAGGCGTTGGCGATTTAGCGGGCTCACTCATGATGCGCCACCTGGGTTGCATTGTGGATGGCCGGTACCGCTTGCGTGTTGGCAGGGTCATGCAGCCAGCAGCGCGCTTCATGACCCGGACCGATGTGGTGCACTGCGGGTGGTTGTGCAGCGCAGACTTTCATCGCATAAGGGCAGCGGGGTGCGTAACCACAGCCCACTGGAGGTTGAAACAGGTCCGGCGGTGATCCGTCGATTGGCGTGAGTTCCTGATTGCGCTCTGGATCGTTACTCGGCATGGCGGCGCGTAAGCCCAGCGTGTAGGGATGGGCAGACTCGTAGAAGATGCTGTCAACACTACCGTGTTCGACTACCTGGCCGGCGTACATGACCAGTACATCGTCTGCCATTCTGGCCACTACGCCGAGGTCATGGGTGATTAGAATAATGGCCATACCGGTTTCCCGCTGCAGATCACCGAGCAAATCCAGAATCTGGGCCTGAATGGTCACATCGAGCGCTGTCGTGGGTTCGTCTGCAATCAGGATGTCGGGTTCGCAGGCAATGGCCATCGCGATCATGGCCCGTTGCAGCATGCCGCCGGAGAATTCAAAAGGGTATTGTCGGGCGCGTTTGTCAGCTTCCGGAATTTTACTGAGTTCCAGCAGTTCGACCGCTCGGGCAAAAGCCTGCTTTTTGCTGTAACCCCGATGCACTATCAGAGTTTCGGCGATTTGATTGCCGATGTTCATAGTGGGATTCAGGGAGGTCATGGGGTCCTGAAAAATCATACCGATCTGGTCGCCACGAATGTCTTTGCCATTAATGGTTTTCTGGCCCAGGATGTTGTGTCCGCGAAGGTATGCCGCACCCTTTGTAATACGCCCGGGCGGCATTGGCGTCAGACCCATGATGCTCTGCACGGTGACTGACTTCCCACAACCGGATTCGCCCACAATGGCCAGGGTTTTGCCGGCCTCGACGGCAAAACTCACACCGCGCACCGCTTGCACCGTACCGCCGTAGGTTGCAAATTCCACCTGCAGATCTTCGACCTGCAACAGCGTGTCATTGTTGTTAGTCGGCTCTTCGGGCATATGTGGTTCACTCATGACTATCACTACTCTCGGTTGCGCATACGCGCATCCAGGGCGTCGCGCAAACCATCACCGAGCAGATTAAAGGCCAACACGGTGATGCTGATAAACAGCGCCGGAAAAATCAGTTCATGGGGGGTGGTTAACATGGTCTTGATGCCTTCGTTGCACATGGAACCCCACGATGGGGTTGGTGGCGCCACCCCCATGCCGATAAACGACAAAAAAGCTTCCGTGAAGATGGCGCCGGGTACGGCAAAGGTCAACGTCACCAGAATGACCCCCATGGTGTTGGGGATCATGTGCCGCAGAACCAGGTAGTTGGTTTGTGCGCCAAGTAATCGCGAAGCGCTGATATAGCCTTCTTCGCGGATTTGCAGAATCTGGCCACGGACCAGACGTGCGGTCGACGGCCATAACAGGATAATCATCGCCACCAGCATGGGGGTAATCCCGCTTTCCCCGGGCCCGATGGAAAATACCACCTTAAACAGAATCATAAACAGCAGGAACGGCAGCGCGACAACAAAGTCGGCCATGCGCATCAGTACCTGGTCGGTCATGCCGCCAATAAAACCCGCCATGCTGCCGTAGATGACGCCAATCAGCACGTACAGCAGTGGTGCAAAAAAACCGATAAACAGCGAGATCCTGGCCCCGTGCATCAGCCGGGCCAGCATATCGCGACCCAGGTAGTCGGTGCCCAGCGGGTGCCAGGCAAACTGATATTCAGTGCCCATGGGTGGATTCTCGTCCGCGTCGACCAGTCCGCGCTGACGCGCTTCGCTGAGGGTTACCACCCGCTTCACTTCCACTTCCAACTGGTTGGGCAAACTGCCCGGTGTCTGGCCGTCGGGCAGAATGACGCCTTCAGTTTCTTCTCCGGCGCTGTCCATGATGACCACGGTGTAGAAGTAAACACCCGGGCGCAGATCCAGACGGTCTTCAAAATAGGTCTGATTGGCTGGCGTTTCGAACAAGGGCAGACCCAGGGCGCGCTCAGTGCCGACTGGGAAGATGTTGCGATAAATCCGATATTCAGCAGCGTCGGGGTCAGCCTCCCACTGCAGGCGCACGGCCTGTGTGCTGGCTGGCTGTGCAAGCCGCAGGCCCTCGCCGGGTGTGTTGGGGTCGCCGTACCAGGGCTGGTAGTCTTCGGTGAGGATGGCGCTGCGGTCAGCGCCGGGTGGCTGACTGATCTGGTCGACATCCTGCAGGGCCGGATCAACGCGCCAAAGCAGTGGACCAATCAGGGTAAACAACAACAGGCCAAGAATCAGGTACAGCGAGATGATTGCCCGGCGATTGGCGCGCAGTCGCTGCCAGGCATCCTGCCAGTAGGATAACGACGGGCGGCTGAGGCTCTGCACATGCTGACTGCGCGTCAGTGGTGCAAACGCGTCATCCGGTAGCTGCGTGGCTTGGCTCATTCCAGACGTACCCGCGGGTCGATGAAGCCGTAGATCAGATCAACCAGTATGACCATGAATACAAGAAATGCCCCGTAAAAAACCGTGGTGCCCATAATCACCGTATAGTCGAGTTGTTGGACCGCCTGGACAAAATAGCGACCCAGACCGGGAATGGCGAAAATAATCTCAACCACAAAGCCACCCGTGGTGATAATGGCAATCTGCGGACCCAGCACGGTGATCACCGGCAGAATGGCGTTGCGCAGTTGATGTCTGCTGAAGATCTGCGGGGCGGGAACCCCTTTAGCCTTGGCGGTGCGCACATAGTCCGCGTTAACAATTTCCAGCATGGAAGAACGCATCAGACGGGTCAGGTACGCCATGGTGGATAACCCCAGCACCATGCTGGGCACAATCATATGCCAGATGGTGCCCCAGCCGCCCACCGGCAGGATGGACGTGCCGGCAGTCTGGTTAAGATTGACCAGGCTCAGCTGACCAATGGCGGCCACCACAAAGCTGGGCACCGAGATGCCGAGAATCACCAGAAACATGATGATCGTGTCCGGTAGCCTGTTGCGATACAGCGCGGTCAGCGCACCCCAGAGGACACCGCCAGCGGCAGAAAACACGATAGCCAGAATGCCCAGGGTCGCTGACACCGGAAAGTGCTCGGCAATAATATCGTTAACTTGCCGGTTTTCCTGAGTAAAGGAGATGCCGAAGTCACCCTGGACAAGGTTCTGCAGATAAATCACATATTGCGTACCCAGAGGTTTGTCCAACCCATACTTTTCTTCCAGATTCTCGCGGATCGTCGGGTTCAGGGCTTTGTCAGTGGTCAGTGGATCACCGGGTACAGCGTGCATACCGAAGAATGTGGCCGTGGCGATAAACCAGATGGTGATCAGACCCAGCAACAGCCGCTTCAGGGTGTACATTGCCATCAGCGCGTTAACTGCCGCGGTCGATGTAGGCGCTGGTGTAGTCGACGGCCGCGCCAATGACCCGGCGTTTCACGTTGTGCAGGTCGGGATGTACTACATAGGTCACACCGCGCTCGTACATGGGCAGAATAACCACATCATCAAAGATGATTTGCTGGATGCCCGCAAACGCGCGCATGCGTTCTTCCGTGTCTACCGACGACTGAGCAATGGCGACCAGCCGGTCCAACTCATCACTGGCGTAACCGCCACGATTCTGTACGTTCCAGGACGCGAACAGATCACCAAAAGTCAGCGGATCATCATAGTCAGGGCCCCAGCCGCCCAGCACCATATCGAAATCGCCGGCATGCATTTTTTCCAGGCGTTGCTTGAAGATCTGTTTGTCGATTTTCAGCTCAAGTCCCAGCTTTTCTTTCAACACACCCTGAACCCATTCAGACTGGATGCTCGACAAGGGATTGTCGCCGCTCAATAACACCAGCTCTGGCCAGCGCTCCAGGCCCAACTCTGTTTTTGCTTCCGCCAGTAATTGGCGGGCGCGATCCTGGTCCAGCTTCAGTTCCGGTGCCGGATACTCCTTACGAAAGTAGTCGTTCACGCCCATCAACCAGACCGGAAAAAGGGACTCACCGGGCAGATAGCCGGGCAGTTTGGTGACCTTGTAGACCAGTTCGTCCATATCGATCACCAGCTGCATGGCCTGGCGCAGTTTTTTGTTGCGCGTCAACCGGTTCGGCTGGTGGTTGAACTCCAGATAAAAAACCGTGCCGTCCTGTTCGCGCTTCACGTGCCAGCGTTGCTCCAGCGCTTCGCGCAGATTCTCTGCGCTCAGCGTGGTAAAGGCGATTTTGTTGTCTTTGAAAAAGTTGAGCGTGGCGTTGGTGTCGCTGGTGATATAGCCGATGTTGATGGCATTCAGTTTGACCCGATCGCGGTCCCAGTAGTGGGGATTCTTTTCCAGATACATGCTGGCACCGTGCACCCAGCTGGTGGCCACAAACGGCCCGCTGGAAAGCAATTTGTCTGCGTCAGCGCCGTACTTGCCGTTGGTCGAACGATAAAAATCCTCGCGCAGCGGAAAATAGGTCTGGAAGGTCACCATCTTGCCGAAGAACGGCGTGGGATTTTCCAGCTCCACCACCACGGTGTAGTCGTCCGGTGTGCTGACACCCAGCTGGTCGGGGGGCAATTTACCCTCGTTGATGGCCCGCCCGTTTTTTATCGGGTACAACAGAAAGGAATACCTGCTGGCGGTGGCCGGGTCGAGCACGGTGCGCCAGGCAAAGCTGAAATCGTGCGCGGTGATGGGTCGGCCGTCGCTCCATTTGGCATCTTTGCGCAACCAGAATGTCGCCTGGGTGGTGGTTAATTCCCAGCGTTCAGCAATGGCCGGTTCCAGGCGATCATTGAGATCCATGCGCAACAGGCCTTCCATCAGGTGGCCCAGCACCATGCCGGAGCTGGCGTCTGTGGCGCGGGTGGAATCCAGTTGCGGCGGTTCTTCCGCCAGGGCAATGGTAATGGTCTGGTCGGCGTAGTTGATTGCCTGGGCGTTGGCGTTGCTGCCGCCAACCATGCCGGCCAGCGCTTGCAGAACCCACATCAGCGCCACAATGGCCGCCACCACCAGCAGACCGAATATCAGTAACTGGCGACCGGCGCTTTTTGCGTAAGCTGCTTCGGAGTCCGGTGCGATGCGGGGCTCACTCATCGGGTGTGGAAAGTGTTCCTATTGGGTGGTCTGGCGGAGAAGGTTACCAACTACGCGTTCCAAATGCATGAGTGAATTACACTCTTCGACCTGATGTGAATACGCCTGATAGCGCCGCATTTCAGAGTCGCCGGTGTTCCACGACAGGCGCGATTCCGGGTTCAGCCAGATGATGCGCTTGCTGCGGTCGTACATTTCTTTCAGCACTTCTGCGTGGGCGTCGCCGTAGTTGTTACGCGCGTCACCCAGAATGATGATGGTGGTGCGATTGTCT
>JBCCUW010000107.1:0-10232 GCA_039196385.1 Pseudomonadota bacterium | reverse complement strand
CGTTCATCGTCAAACGCATCGACGCACTGCACGGCGAGTCGATGTACCTCACGAGTGAAGCCCCCAATTCACACTCCAGCTATACAGAGATGCCCTTGCCACTGAACAGTGTCATTGGCAAGGTGATCTGGATTAATCGACGCTTATAAAGGATCACCACCCAACACAGCCGGGGTTTCGCAGTAGGTAGTAAGGATATAGTTTTGATGTTGCCGCATACGCTCAGACAGCGCTTCGGCAATGACTGGATTTTGTCCACTCATCGCAAAGTACTTCAACATGCCCTTGTTCTGTTGGGTCAGCGGCATGATCTCCGGCTCCGGCACCATCAGACTCATACTCATAGTCGCCCAGTACACATCGGCCGCAGTCACGGCATCACCCACCAGATAACGTGAGCCACTTTGCTCCTGGGCCGTCAGGCGATCATCAATGAGCTTAAGCACTTCTGCGACTTTCCGTGGTGCATCCGCACTGGCCTGTTCGCTGTAGCCATACTTTTGCGCCAGCGGGCTGTCGCTGATGATTCTCATGTTCCAGACCAAACCGTCCTCACCCAGCACAATTTCGCATAGGCCCATCATCTCTGCCCGAAGACCAAAACCTTCAGGGATCAACTTAGGTGAACCCGGTGCGCCGATTCGTTCGGCCAAAGCTAACTGCTCAACCCAGACGTTTCGTGGCCGTTCTTCGTCGTGAAACATGGTAGGGATGCTGGTCTGGCTGGTCAGTTCGTAAAGCCTCGCCTGCCGGTCTTCACCGGTTTCTTTGTCCACCCCCATCATGGGGTGCAACGCTCTAATAAGTGGTATGCCTTTGACAAAGCAGATATTTTTTAGCGCCTCTGCATACAACGCGGGGATACCCGGAATAAAGGTCACCCGGGTTCCCGATTTCATGGCGGCCGCTTCATCCAGCGAAATAAACTCTGGCACTGCCTGATTCATCTGCTCTCCTCGCATTTCGCTCACATTTAGAAAGGAGAGCATTTTTGCCAAGTTAGGGCCGCAGAGTCAAAGGTTGTTTGGCGCTAAGCAAATTGAGTGTTGAACATAATTGGATTAAATGCACTTTGAGTTGGTGTGATACCCAATAAGTTACCGACTCTCATTCGGCTCATACTGTTCAAAGTCTCCCACTCCTAAACTGAGCCGTCATCGGCGGTAACGTGTTGTCCAGTTCAAAGCTGAGGGAGACAGACTCACTGAAATGTCTAGCAGTATCAATCTGCCTTACTTCCACGCGATGCAACCCCGCGGCCAGATCGTCGGGGTTGTAGCTATCAGACCAATTCTCCGCATCATCTACTCGGTACTGAACCGTAGCTCCCTGTTGTATGTTGTCGACGCTTAGTGACGCGTCCGTTGTGATCCCGTCAGACCCGTTCAGTCCTGTGTCGTGCAACAACGTCACAACAGGAGTTGGTACCACGACCAGTTCGAAACTCAACGTGGCAACACCGCTGGCATGTCCGGCACCACTAATCTGCCGTACGTCGACCGTATGCGCTCCCGCTCCCAGGTCCGCAGGATCGTAACTGTCGGACCAGACCCCCGCGCCATCCAATCGGTATTTCACCCGGGCAGCCGCGGCAAACGATCACGAACCCAGCCAGTACGAGGGCAGAACTAATAGCCAACACAGGATGTGGTGGCGTTATGGTCACAACCGTCTGTGCCGATGTAGTTCTGGGTGCTGTATGTGTCTAGGTCAGGGCGTTCAAGTTGTTGGCCTCTGGCAGTTAGAGACTCCACCAGCGCGATAAACGCGTCTTTGTATTTCACATAAATTTCTGTAAACCTGCGCGCTTGAAACAAGCGACCAAAAGTCTCAAAACCATCGTTACCCGCGGCAATGAAATTTGATGTGACCAGTTGGTAACGCCCCTCCAGATCGATGGCTTTCCACTGACCACGCAGTTGAGGATTGATCTGCACCTGGGAGATTCGCTCGCCTTTTTCCTGGCTGGCATCAACGTGGTAGCGTAAGCCGGCAGCATAGGGATATGCGCCGGTAGACCCATCTTCAACAAGGGCAAAGTCCAAAGCGTCCTCAAGCGCAGCGACCAACTCCCGACCGGTTATTTCCCCCTGCATGAGTATATTAGGCCAGGGAAACACCTCGCCGATTCGGGCAATGGTCAGATCACCTGGTTCTATGTCGGCCACACTGCCACCGGCATTGTGTACAGCAATATCCGCCTCCGGTGCAACGTGCAGGAAAGACCTGGCAACAAGATTTGCAACGTCACTGCCCCTGGCGTAGGTCTCACCTGTGTCGCACAAAGCAGAATTATCCTGGCCTGGCAAATGCACGTGGCATAGTCTGGTGGACACGCTGGCAATCGCGGTTGCCGGATCAAGGTCTGGTCGCCCCCAGTTTTTCGGGTAAACGCCAATGCCAAACACATAGTCTGCATGGCGAACGAACCAGGTCAGCTTATTTGCCGGCTGTCCCGTGATCGGATTAACGTGCCGGTAATCTACATAGAGACCATTCTCTCCGGCCCACCCCAACATATAACTCACGTGGGCGAAACCATTCAGATCGGTGACGCTGCTTTGATCCTGTCCAATCAACGTGGGATCTGGATGCGCGCGTATAATGCCATCAGCATCAAGCACAAACGGGTAATGCTCGCCATGTTGGTAGCCGCCATCCGCTGCGGACAAACGCGCAAAAGCATGCTCACCTTCGCGTTCATACAGACGAATAGATTCTTCCAGGATGGTTTTGATCCAGCGCCCTACGGGTACGTACAGGCCTGACCCGAAGATGATTTCGTCTCTGGCCACAACCAGGCTGATTTTAGGTTCTTCCACAAAGGACATTGGATTACGGGACCGGTAAGCCACCCAGTCGCCATCCACCGACGCATCTTCCAGAATGCGCTGGTACCATTGGATACCATCACTGTCGACTCTTTGGCTAATATCTGCGCCGACAATATCCGGGTGGTAAGGCGAGGCCAGCCCGACGCCCTGACTCGTGAGTGCGAAGACATACTCTGCCCCACGGGTATATGATCCGCTGGTATCACTGATGTCTTGGAATACTACATACCCGTTGCGCTTGTGTGCACCCAGGGTCTGGTCGAGCAGCCCCGCAACCCAGCGCTCATCGTTGACAAAGTACCCCGCACCAAAGATGAACCCGCCATATTTAACCACCCAGGCGACCTTAGGCTCTTCGTCACCGTTCAGCGGATTTGTGAATCGATAGGCTATCCAGGTACCGTCAGCATCTGCGTGATCGAGCATATAACGGGTAAATAGAAATCCATCGCTGTCCGGTATGGCGTAAAAGTCCTGACCGATTAGTTCATTATTGGCTGCATGGACTTGTAAAACCCCGCTGCCGTCCAGAACAAATAGATAGGTGTCTGCTGTGTTGAACGCACCACGGGTATCAGCCAGCGTTGCGAAAGCAGATTCGCCATGCTGGTCATACTCCTTGATGGCGCTGATCACAAAGTTCTGCAGGTCAGCGTCTGCACTGCCAGGTTCCGCCGTGATTGCGGGTAAGGGCTGACTTGTCGAACTGGAGTTGGAGCTACGGTCGCTGTCGCAACCGCCGAAAAACACTATGCAACTGGCAATGAGCCAACACTTGCCCACCCAATTTGACGCGAAGCCCTGATATTGCATTGCGATCTAACTCTCCAACAAAACCTGGCAAGGTAGTCGCTAAGCTGTAAGGATTCACAACGAAGGTTCAACGATATAGCTTTCACAAGAGAGTCCACTTGCATCCACACCTGCTCGGGACTACCAGCCACTGACATAATTCAACTCCAGCGAGGGACGCTTTAAGGAATCAGGCAGCCATTGGACGATGACAACAGCTTGGAATATCAACGATCAATCAACGAAAAAAAGCGATAGGAAAGGATCGCCGACCGGGTAAGCTTTGCGCTCACCCCATTTCAGCACCCCGCCATCTCTCCGCCCATTCATCCTCAAAATACGCCGAGGTTGCTGCACCCACCAGGCGACTGGACAGAAACTGATGGAAATCCACCACCACCCGTTCCATATCCACCAGCTTGCCACCCTTGGATTGCTGCGCCTGCATGCCCCGCTGTACGCGCTCGCACATGGCTTTGTCCTCCGCAAAAAAGGCCTGAGTGAATTCGTCATTACTCCGTACGGCATTCTGTCCTGCAAAAGTGGCCCCGGAGCGGATTTGTGTCTTGTGCACATCAATCGGGTGCGCAGACAACCAACCAAACGAGCCATACGAGAGCACCCCAACAAATGAGGGCGCAAGCTGCACCAGGAGATAGTGATCGTAAAGCTCGCTATAACCAGATCCCATCAGTTTTTCCACAAGCCCTTTCTGACGCTGGGTCGCGCCGCCAGTCAGGCTCCACTCTGAAGAGCCAGCCACATAGTAGGCATCCCGGGTCGGGGAAAACACTTCAAGCGTGGACTCATGCACCTTAAACAGGTGATAACTCTCCATGGCATTTTCCATGGCCAGCTTCCAGTTGGTCTGCCAAACCTCCGTGCCACCGGAACTCGCCTGATCAAACGTTTCCGGCTGGAACAGGTGCAAAAACTCGTCAATGCCAGCAAGCCGCTCGTGTAACGGCGCTGCGTTGGCATCCAGATTCACAAACACCATGCCATGCCAGGTGCTGACGCGCAGCTTCGTCAACTGATGCGCACCGCGATCAACCGCAATCAACTTGTTAAAGGGAATCGCCTGCAGCGCCCCTTCACAATCATAAGCCCACGCGTGATAAGGACAGGTGATGTATTTGTCTACTTTGCCGAATCCATCATCCAGCAATACAGTGCCCCGGTGACGACAGATGTTAGACAGCGCCCGCAAGCCGCCATCTTCGCCCCGCAGCACCACGATCGGTTCACCGGCGAGGGTCATGGCAAAGTAATCGCCTGCGTCGGGCAGCTCGCCCGCCATGCAGACGAATACCCATTCTTTGGCAAAAATTTTGCTGCATTCCGCGGCAAACACGGCCTTGTCAGTGTAAGCCTGAAATGGCAGCGAATACGCTTCTTCCAGCGGTGCCGCGGCAGCCGCCATAATCGATTCCAGTGTGCTCATGTTTCACTCCGTCTTTTGCAGCCATTGAGGCGCAGATCGTTAGCAAGTCTTTTTAACAAGCCCCTCTTTAAGTCTTAAATGAGACATACTTGTATCATAATGACTTTGTCGTTACAATACACTCGCGTCTCATAAAAGTTGAGTGCTATGGATTACCTAAGCCTTCTAAGCCAAACCTGGACGGGTGAACAGGCACAGTGGCTGCTGTCCGACGCGCTCAGCGGCTTTCTGTTTTACGCCAGCATGGCTTATTTCCTGTTCGAAATTGTCCGCTACCTCTGGCTGAAGCAGATGCGCTGGACATGGGTCGGTGACACCGTCACCAACTTTCTCACCTTTCTCGCGTTCCCGCTGATGTCGCAGCTTTTGGGCGCAGCCTTCTTTATTGCGCTGTTCTTCTACGCCCACGAGCACTGGGCCATTCTCAATATTCCCATCAACGTGTACACCATCGTCCTTGCGGTGATTGTCGCGGACTTTGTGTATTACTGGGAACACCGTTTCATGCACATGACGGGGATCGGCTGGTTAACGCACACCGTTCATCACAGTTCGCCGGAGTTCAATATCTCAGTGGCTTACCGGTTCGGGCCGTTGGATGGGTTCATCCCGTGGTTCTTTCATTTTCCTTTGGTGCTGCTGGGCTTTCACCCGCTGCTCGTGTTCGGCGCAGAGATATTTGTGCAGGCCTATCAGGCCATCCTGCACACGGAGGCTATTCCGAAACTGCATCGTTGGGTCGAAAAGGTGTTCAACACACCGTCCCACCACCGGGTGCACCACGGCGCCAACCCACAATATTGCGATAAGAACTATGCGGGTATTTTCATTATCTGGGATAGACTGTTCGGGACCTTCGAGCCGGAGGAAGAAAAGGTTGTGTACGGCCTCGCCAAGCCGTTGAATTCGGTGAACCCGCTGGTTGTGTTCCTGCATGGTTTTCCCAGACTGTGGGCGCAGATCAAAAATTCCCGCTCGATCGGCGAATTTTTTGGCTACCTGTTTAAACCGCCGGGTTGGGCACCGGGTAAAACTGTCATCAGTAAATCGGAAGTGGTGCAAGAAGTGGTGAAGGAAGTGTTGGAAAAAGGCACATGAACAAAGCGGACGCCCGCTACCAGAAATCCCGCAGCGCCATAATTGAATCCAGTATTGCGCTGTTGTTAACTAATCCGGACGCCCGCATGTCGGAAATTGCACTGGCCGCCGGTGTCGGTCGCGCGACCCTCTACCGCCATTTTGAAACCCGCGGCGAACTGATCAAGGCACTCACCTTGTTGTGTCTCGATGAAACGGAAGCGGCCTTAATACCCGTTCAGGAGCAAGGCTTGGACGGCCTGGACGCTATGGTGGCGTCAATCCGGGTGATCGTGCCGATGGCCGAACGATTCCGGTTTCTGATGAATTTTACCAGTATTGGTGCGGCAGATGATACGATCAACCGTACCTATCAACGACAGTTAGACGGACTGGTCGGCTATGTGGAAGCCGGTAAGAAGGCGGGTGATATCGCCAAGTCGCTCCCCACTGACTGGGTGGTGGCGTCTTATGATGCTTTGCTCAACGCGGCGTGGGGTTTGATCCAAACTAAAAAACTCGATGCCGATCAGGCCACGGAGGTTTTTGTGCGTACTTTCCGCGCCAGCCTTAAATAGCGCAAGCCTCAAACAAGATAACGACGGAGCAGTCATGACCCGAATATTAGTCGCCACTCTGTTTCTTCTGTTGGGTCCTGCCACCCTGGCACAGACGCACATCCAACTGATCCTCGACGCCTCCGGTTCCATGTACAACAAGACCGACGACGGACAGTACCGAATTGTTGCCGCCAAAGACGTTCTGCAACAGTTTGTGCGCAGCCTGCCGGATGCTGAACTCAACGTGGGCCTGCGAATTTACGGCTCTGAAATTGACAGCAAGCAGGATGGTTCATGCCGGGACAGCAAACTTTTTGTGCCGATGCAGGGCCTCGACCGTGACGCACTGACCCGGACCATCCGCAACACCCGCGCCAAAGGCAGCACACCTATCGCTTATTCGCTGGAACAGGCCGCACTGGATTTCCCGGCCGGGGTCAGCCAGTGCCTGATCGTGCTGGTCACCGACGGTGAAGAGGTCTGCGGGGGTGATGTCAGAAACAGCGCTGCACGTCTGCAGGACATTGGTTGCGAGGTGGATCTGCGCATCATCGGTTTTGACCTGAGCGATGCAGCCATCGCCAGTTTCAGTGGCATCGGCACATTTGAGAATGCCACCAGTGCCGGTGCTCTCGGGGCAGCATTAGACCGCGCCGTTGTGGATGTGGTGGAACGGGAACCGCTGGATGAAGCCCAGCTGCAGGCGCCGGACGAAGTACCAGCCGGAGCCCCGTTTGATGTGACCTGGCAGGCACAGCCCGGAGACCGAGACTACATCACCATCGTTAAACAAGACGCGGCACCCGGAACTTATGGCAGCTATGCCTATGTGGCTGCAGGCAACACGGTCCAGTTGCACGCGCCCGCCACGTTAGGCCCACATGAATTACGTTATCAGAGCGATCGGGTACCTGGCATCAGCGGCCGTCGGGCCATCAACGTGATTGAAGCTGACATAGCGTTGGAGGCGCCCACCGAGATTGAAGCCGGCCAACCTTTTACCGTTAATTGGCTGGGGCCGAACGGCAGCCGCGACTACATCACCATTGTCAAAGCCGACACACCACCCGGTACCTACAAGAGTTATGAATACACCAGCAAAGGTGCACCACTAACGCTGCATGCGTCCATCGAATCAGGACCGCATGAAATCCGTTATCAAAGTGATCGCACGCCTGGGGTGTTCGCGCGCCGCCCCGTGCATGTGAAACCCGCAGAGATCCTGCTGGATGCGCCGGCATCGGTGCGTGGTGGCAGTGCTTTTGAAGTGCAGTGGCAAGGGCCCAATGGTAACCGCGACTATCTCACCGTGGTCCCCGCCAGCGCCCCGGCAGGCCAGTACACCAGCTACGACTACACCAACCGCGGCTCGCCGGTACGCCTGCATGCACCGGTCACACCCGGGGCCTTTGAGGTGCGTTATCAAAGTGACCGGGAGCCCGGTGTGTTTGCCAGGCTCAAAATTGATGTTACAGCACCCAACGTCAGCCTGGATGCGCCAGCACAGGTGCAGGCCGGCAGCAACTTCCAGATCACGTGGGAGGGTCCAAACGGCGACCGGGATTACATCACCATCGTTAACCCGGGCGCCAACGCAGGCGCTTACACCGTATACGAGTACACCCGCGCAGGCCCAACCGTGACGTTGACAGCACCGAGCGACCCAGGCACTTATGAAATTCGTTATCAAAGTGATCGAGTTGTGCACATATTTGCAGCGCGCAAGCTTGAGGTTACCGAGTAGTCAAGCCAGATCCAGCGAATGTCGGTCCAGCGGTTGCAGCGGCTGATCCGGATCGATAGACGGAATCGCGGACAGCAACAACCGGGTATAGTCATGCCCGGGTTGGGTAAACACACGCGCAACCGGCCCCTGGTCGACCACCCTGCCCTGATACATCACCAACACCTCATCACAGAACTCCTGGACCACGCGCAGGTCATGTGAGACAAAAAGATAGGTCAGTCCAAGTTCTTCCTGCAGGGTTTTCAACAGATCCAGAATTTGCGCTTGCACCGAAACATCCAGCGCCGACACAGATTCATCACACACCACCAGCCTGGGCTCCAGGATGAGTGCCCGTGCTATGCCAATCCGTTGGCGTTGCCCGCCCGAAAACGCATGGGGAAACCTGGCTGCGTAAGCAGGATCCAGATGCACCCGCTGTAACATGTTGCGAACTTTGTCTTTGCGCTCAGCTTTGTTGCCTACACCATGAATAATCAGCGGTTCTTCCAGAATCTCCTGAACCGTCATGCGTGGGTTCAACGATGCAAAGGGATCTTGAAAGATCATCTGAATCTCGCGACGCAACGGTAACAGTGCCTTCTGGGACAGTGCATGTAAATCCAGCCAGCCATTGTGATTGAGATTGTTACCCAAATAACGCACTGTGCCCGAATCGGGGTCAATAGCACGCAGGATTGATCGGACCAGCGTGGTCTTCCCGGAGCCAGATTCACCCACAATGCCCAGGGTGCTGGCCTGGTTCACCGCAAACGAAACTGAACGAACCACCGGCTCACCGGCAAAAGACTTACACAGATTCTGCACTGACAATATCTGTGTCATCCGCTGGTCTTCCTGAGCCGCGCACCGGGCATCGCTGCCAATAACCGGTTTGTGTAGGCATGTTTTGGCGCCTTCAACACCTCACGCACACTGCCGCTTTCGACAATCTCGCCTTTGTACATCACGATCACCCGATCAGCGATCTGGGCCACAACCCCCAGGTCATGCGTAATAAAAAGAACCGAATTGCCCAGTTGTTGCTGCAGAGATTTGATCAGCACCAGAATCTCTGCCTGCGTGGTCACATCCAGTGCAGTGGTGGGCTCATCACACAACAGCAGTTGCGGATTGCAGATCAAAGCCATGGCAATCACAACCCGTTGGCGCATGCCACCGGAAAATTCAAACGGGTACTTCTGCATTCTTTCCCGCGCATCTGCGATACCCACCCGAGTCAACATGTCAGCGGCTTCAGCCAATGCTGCTTGCCGACTGACATTACGGTGACACAATACCGCCTCTGCCACCTGGTCACCCACACGGTGCACCGGTGACAATGCCGTCATCGGTTCCTGAAAGACCATGCTCACCAGGCGGCCACGCAGGCTCTGCAGCGCGGGATCACGTTTGTCGAGGGCCACAACTTCAAGAGGTTCATCACCCTCGAGTTGCAGGGTAATTGACCCGGACATGTCCACGTTGTCCGGCAACAACCGCATAATGCTGTTGGCCGTCACCGACTTACCGGACCCGGATTCCCCAACAATGGCGGTGATGCAATTACGCGGCATATCAAACGAAATCCCATTCAGCGCCCGGACCACGCCAAGCTCTGTGTTGAACTGCACCACCAGGTCGCGGATGGATAACAACGAATCACTCATGACCGGAGCGCACTACTATAGGGATCTGCAGCATCGCGCAAGCCATCCCCGAGAAGGTTAAACGCAATCACCGTAATCACAATAAACGCGCCTGGCAGCAACAGCCACGGGGTCATGACAATCACCTGG
>JBCCUW010000106.1:0-10282 GCA_039196385.1 Pseudomonadota bacterium | reverse complement strand
GAACGCCCGGGACCGCTTGCAGGAAGAACAGGTGGATCAATACCTGCAGGAAGTGGTGACTGCGGGGCACCGGGCGCGGGATCTGATCTCCCAGATGCTGACGTTTACCCGCGCCCAGCGTGGCGAATCAAAAAGCGTCGACTTAACCACCACGATATCCGATGTCTCGCGCATGCTGCGCGCAGCCATTCCCACCACGATCCAGGTACACACGCGATTTGCCGATACGCTGCCGGCGGTGGTCATCGACCCTGTGCAGTTGCAGCAGGTGATCATCAACCTGTTGATCAACGCACGCGACGCGATTACCGGCAACGGCACTATTGATATTGACGTCTGCACAGAGCAGTCGAAAGGTTATTGCCGTACCTGTGGTGAGGCGCTGCATGGTCCACACGTGGCGATTTCCGTCAAAGACAGTGGTCACGGCATTCCTGCTGACCTGATTGAGAAAGTCTTCGAAATGTATTTCACTACTCGGGCCCCGGACAAGGGCACTGGTTTCGGCCTGTGGATGATCAACAATTTTGTGCACGAATCGCAGGGCCACATCCAGGTCAACAGTACTGAAGGCGTGGGCACCGAATTCCGCATACTCCTGCCCGCGGCGGCTGAAGAAACGGTGCCCGTGACGCCCGGTCTGGTGCCGGCACCCAAGGTCGAAGGACGTATTGTGGTCGTAGACGACGAAGTATCTGTCGCTAACTTCATTGGCGAGGTATTGCGCGACCGCGGCTACCCGACGGTGGTATTTACCGAAAGCCCTCAGGCGCTGGACTATCTGCAGAACAACCTGCAGCACGTGATACTGTTGCTGACGGATGGCTCCATGCCGCTGATCAGCGGATTGGAACTGGTGGAGTATGTGCGGTCAACAGACCCGGAACTACCGGTCATCTACATCACCGGTTACACCCAAACCACCGACACTCAAGCGCTGCAGAACCTGGGCGTGAATATGTATTTGCAGAAGCCATTCAGCATCGATGAGATGATGCGTGCGGTGGCAACGCTGACTAATCTGGAGGATGCGTCAGCACCCGCTGATGCGGCCGACAACAACCCCAGCGACGCGGCCAAACCGTCAACTAGCGTTCACTAGGATCCCGGCCATCACGCGGTGCACCGGTGTTGGATGAACCCATGAATATTTTGCTCCCGTCCGCAAAGGTCACGTCGCGCCCGTTGGCCCGCTTGGAGCGGTCTTTGGACTGATAACCATCTACCACAATAATGGTACCGGGGACCAGCGAGTGGCGATCGATACCCCGCCTCAACAGCGTGTTGGGCGTACCGCCTTCGACCATCCAGACTTCTTTGGTGCCGTCTTCTTTCGTGTGCTCTAGGTGAATCCAGGCATGGGGATTAACCCACTCGACTTTAACCACCGGACCGCGTAACACCAGCGGTCGGTTGGGATCAAATTCAGCCCCAAAAGCATGATGGGCCTGACTGTGGGCCGCAAAACCTGCGAGCAAAAACATGGCGGCCCACATAAGCAAGTTATTCACTACGCATCTCCGCGCCTGCCCCGTCTGGCTTGTTAATCTGCCGCGGCAGCGGCTCCCGCCGCCATTCGCCGTACATCAGTTCTTCGACAAACTCGACACATTTGAAGTCCATCAGTTGAGCATTGTCTTCCATGCGCCGATACAGTGGCATGCGCATCGTCCAGGGCCGGGTGAACGTCTGCGGGTCATCTATCGTGGCTTCATACAGCAGGTGATGGTCGCTGAGCGGGGTGTAACGTTCAGTCACTACCATCGCGGCGCTGTGGTGATTACCGGCCCGATCAAACCAGGTGTCCGCCACCTGGCCAGTTACTGTTACGACCAGGGTGTCACCTTCCCACTGTCCGTGCGACCAGCCCATCCAACTGTCGATGGGCGCTTCGCCGGGATCTTCCATATAGATTTCACGGGTTGCACCAGCAAATTGATAAGCGATAAAAATTGCCTCCGCGTTCTGAAAAATCTGCCACGGTTGCGGTATATAGGTGGCACGCGGTACACCCGGCAGAAAACACTTAATTTCTGGGTCCCGCTCCAGCCAGTGACGGCGGTTTTCGTCGCGCAGTTTCAATGCTTCCGGCTGGTAAGGCAGCTGTCCGCCGACAACCACCCCCATCCCCGGCGGTACCGCGCCCACCGCACCCAGATACAGGGTCTCGGGTGCCGGCAGGGGTCCATGGGGACCGGGACGCTCCTGCAGCGAATGTCGCGCCAGGTGCAATTCGATATCGTAGTTTGCGGTATTCATGGCCTGCCAGATCCCGTTCAGGTCGGGATGTACGCCGTCCGGTCCCCGCGGTGCCCGATAGGCGCCAGGATCCATGCTGGATGTTCCAGCAGCCGGCGCTGTCGCTTCCGCAGCCAGCGTGGCAGGCGGTGTGACGCTGGTCAGCGCGATCACAACAAGACAAGCAGCAAGAGCTGGCGCGGTTTCCGTGAATGGGTTGAGCGACTGTTTCAGGCAAACCACCTTAATTCTAAATACCGTATAATCTGCTGATTCGGGCTGTGTCGCAACCAGACGCTCAAGCGTGAGCCACAACGCAGAAGCTGACGCCGCAAAACAGTCCAGCAAAAAAAACAGACAGAGGGGTGCGGACCGCAGTGGAGCAAGACAACACAGCACAGGCTGAACAGCTGGAGCATATACGCCTGTCGGTGCGCCAGCTTTGTGCTAAATACGGCGAAGATTATTGGTTGGACATGGATCGTACGCTCGGCTACCCGTCAGATTTTGTGCAGGAACTGACTGACGCCGGTTTTCTCGGTGTGTTGATCCCCGAACAGTACGGTGGCTCGGGCCTGGGTGTCCTGGAAGCAGCTGCCGTGATGGAAGAGGTCTGTCGGTCCGGCGCCCACGCCGGTGTCTGTCACGCCCAGATGTACGTCATGGGCTCCGTGCTGAGACACGGTAACGAAGCCCAGAAAAGCGCCTACCTGCCCAAGATTGCCCGCGGTGAACTGCGCCTGCAGAGTTTTGGGGTCACCGAACCGACCACCGGTACCAACACCACCAGTCTGAAAACCACAGCGCGCAAAGTTGGTGACAACTACGTCATTAACGGTCAGAAGGTATGGATCAGTCGCATCCAGCATTCAGATCTGATGGTGCTGCTGGCGCGCACACAGGATCAGGACAAGGTCGCCAAAAAAACCGATGGTCTGTCTGCCTTTATTGTTGATGTCAAAGCGGCCGAAGGCAACGGGCTGGAGATCAGACCGATTGAAGCCATGATTAACCATCATTCCTGCGAATTGTTTTTTGACGACTTGCACATACCGGTGGAGAACCTGCTGGGTGAAGAAGGTAAAGGTTTTAAGGTAATCCTGGATGGCATGAATGCCGAACGCATCCTGATTGCGGCTGAGTGTGTGGGCGACGGCCGTTACTTCATCGACAAAGCAGCGGACTATGCCAACGAACGGGTGGTATTTGATCGCCCGATCGGGCAGAACCAGGGGGTGGCCTTTCCGATTGCGCGCAGCTACACCCAGGTGGAGGCCGCCAGTCTTATGGTAGAAAAAGCCGCGCGCCTGTTCGACAGCGGCCAACCCTGCGGCGCTGAGGCCAACATGGCGAAAATGTTAGCATCGGAAGCCTCATGGCAAGCGGGCGACGTCTGTATGCAGACGCACGGAGGTTTTGCCTTTGCCAAGGAATATCACATTGAGCGCAAATTCCGCGAAACGCGGCTATATCAGATTGCGCCCATTTCCACCAACCTGATTCTGAGTTTTGTCGCTGAGCACGTTCTGGGACTGCCCCGTTCCTACTGATTGGCAGGCAATATTCGCAGTGAAACAACACTCTGTAACCAAGCAATAAACAAGGAGAGATCTCATGGGAAAATTAGACGGTAAAGTAGCCATTGTCACCGGTGCCGGTGGTGGCCTGGGTCGTGCTCACGCCCTGCTGCTGGCGCACGAAGGCGCGGCTGTAATTGTTAACGATCTGGGCGGCGATAGACACGGCGCAGGCGGTGGCACCAGCATGGCTGATGGTGTCGTGGAGGAAATTAAAGCGGCAGGCGGCCAGGCTGTTGCCCACTACGGCTCCGTCACCAACGATGCGGACGCTGCAGGCATGGTCAAAGCCGCGGTGGATAACTTCGGCCGATTGGACATTCTGATCAACAACGCCGGTATTCTGCGCGATAAGTCTTTCAAAAAAATCACCGACGAAGAATGGGACATCGTCATCGAAGTGCATTTACGCGGTACCTATCTGGTCACCAAGCACGCCTGGCAGCAGATGCTTGAGCAGGCTGAAGGTGGCCGCATTGTGATGACCAGTTCAACCTCCGGGCTGATCGGTAATTTTGGCCAGACCAACTACGGTGCAGCCAAAGCTGGTATTGCCGGCTTCATGCGCGTGCTGGCACTTGAAGGCATGAAGTACGGCATTACGGTGAACGTGCTCGCACCCGCGGCGTTGTCTCGCATGACGGAAGACATCATGCCGGATGCACCGAATCTGGGTGATCGACTGGCGCCGGAGAAAGTCTCGCCGACCGTGGTCTGGTTGTGCACGGACGACGCCGCCAAGGTTACCGGCCGGCAGTTCTGTGTGAGTGGTAACCGCACCTCCATGTTGTCCTGGCGAGTTGACGTTCTGGCCGAAAAAGATGCCCTGGACGAGCCCTGGACCGTTGCGGAAATTGGCGAAACCATTGCCGACACCATGGACGATTGGCCGAAATTACTGAAACCCATGGAAGTGTAAAGATCGGCTCGGGTAAGTCAGATCTGACGATCACTTCACCAAAACCGTTCACATTGTCATAAAAGCGTAACAATTCGCGCGCAGGATGCACGGCACCTCAACCAGGTCGGAGTTGCCCGTGCATTCTGGGTACTTGCCCCCCTCAAAACAGGCCGGTTCACCCAGCCCCAACCACACGAGCACTCTGCATTTGCCGGTTACAGAGGTCGTCATTTGGTCTGTTCGTCATTAAACTGTCACATGATCGTCTAACAATGTCTGTCCCAACAAGCTTGCCTGCAATATCTGCGAATCAGCCACCCCGCTGGTGTGTTGCAGGCGCCTATAACAACAGGGACGCGTATACGGACAACCCTGTATATGCAATCAGACAGAGGGACAACGGTAATCGTCAGTACCACCAAAAAAAGGTCTTCTGCAGCCATGGGTTCGAGCAAAGAATTCGCTATTCCGCTGGTGTTGGTGGGTATCGCTCTCCTGTTCGGCCTGTGGACCGGCGAACTGGGCTGGTGTCTGTTTGTCGCTTCCCTGGTCTGGATCTGGGTACAGGCCATCGAATACCGCAAGGTGCGCAAATGGAGCCAGCGGCCCCTGCGCAAACCCCGCAACGGCCTGGACAGCTGGTTTGCCCTGGCTTACGCGCCGTTCCGCTCACTCAAACGCGAGCGCCAGCGCACCCAACGCATGGCGTTCCGCCTGCGGCAGATTCTGGGCCTGTCCGAAGTGGTGCCCGACGGCGTCATCATCTTAGGCCCCAATGGCGAAATGGAGGGGCTCAACACCGCAGCCAAGCAGATGCTGCAGTTGAACGACAGCGACCTGGGCCTGAGCCTGGCCAGCGTGGTGCGCAGTCCGGATTTTGTCGCCTTTCTGCGCGCAGCTGACAACGATGAACCGCTCGAATTTGTCTCTCCGTTTGACCCCAATGTCAGTTTTGAAGCTCGACGGATCAACGTCGATACAGGCAGGGTGATTGTTTTGATCCGGGACATTACCGCATTAAACCGGCTGCTGACGATGCGCCAGAGTTTTGTCGCTAATGTGTCTCACGAGTTGCGCACCCCACTCACCGTCATGGCCGGCTATCTGGAAACGCTGGAAGATCCGGACCAGGATGAGCAGTTAAAACTGGAGCTGTTACCCCGCTTGAATTCGCCCGTGCGGCGTATGCAATCGCTGGTTGACGATCTACTGTTGTTGACCCAGCTGGAATCCAACCCTTTAACGGAACATCGCGCGCCGGTGAATATGCGCCGCGTGATTGAAGGCGCCGTGTATGAGCTGCAAGGGCTGCTGGCATCCGATGATCAAATAACCGTGCGCTGCAATACAGAACAGTCTGTCTTTGGCGTCGAAACCGAATTGCACTCTGTCTGTGTGAATCTGCTCAGCAATGCCGTGCGTTACAGCCCGAAAGGCAGCCAGATCGACATCTCCTGGTGTGCAATGGACGGCGCCTGCCGGCTGGCCGTCAAAGACGGCGGCGTGGGCATTGCTCCAGAGCATATCAGCCGGCTGACCGAACGGTTTTATCGGGTCGATATGGCAGGTGCGCGTGCCAAGGGTGGCACGGGGCTGGGTCTGGCCATCGTTAAACACATCCTGCGCCGCCACAACTCCGAGTTGCAGGTAGAAAGCCAGCTGGGCGTCGGCAGCCTGTTTTATTGCGATTTTGAACCTTACGATCCTGATGCGGACCCGGATGCAAAAAGGGGTCACGAACCAAGTTTATCAACCGAGGAAAATGGTACGGAGACGACCATACCCTCTTCCGCTACGCAGGTGCACTAACTGTCCTGCGACTAATCACAACGACTATATGGAACCAACATGCGTAGATATCAATATTTCCTGGTAGCCCTGCTTGCAGTTGCAATGAGTGGCTGCGGAGGCGCCGACGAACAAGCTGCAGCGCCCAGTCAGCCGGTCCAGGAGGCCGCCCCGGTGACGGCGGTGGAAATTGCCCCCATCGATGTGGACGCCACAGAAGAGACGATCGTCGAACAGAGCGCTGAGCTGGCTGAGTATGTGCGCGTCAGCGGCATCTCCGGTAATTTGTCCAGCATCGGCTCGGATACTCTGGCAAATCTGATGACCCTGTGGACCGAAAGCTTCAAACGCAATTATCCCAGCGTGAACATTCAGGTACAGGCTGCGGGTTCCTCAACTGCCCCACCCGCCCTGACCGAAGGCACTGCCAGTCTGGGACCGATGAGCCGGGCGATGAAAGATAAAGAAATTGAGGCGTTTGAAAGCCGCCACGGCTACAAGCCCACCGCGATCCGCGTAGCAATTGACGCCCTGGCTGTGTATGTACACAAAGACAACCCCATGGACGAGTTGACCATCGAACAGGTAGACGCAGCGTTCTCTACCACGCGCCGTTGCGGTGGTGCCGGAGATATCGAGCGTTGGGGTGATTTTGATTTGACCGGCAGCTGGACCGACCGACCCATTCAACTGTATGGCCGCAACTCCGTGTCAGGCACGTATGGCTATTTCAAGAAAGTGGCCCTGTGCTCAGGTGACTTCAAAAACAGCGTTAACGAGCAACCAGGCTCTGCCTCTGTGGTACAGGCGGTTGCCTCATCGCTGAATGGCATTGGCTACTCTGGCATCGGTTACATTACGTCTGGCGTCAAGTCACTTGCGCTGTCCACCGAAGGTGGCGCCGCAGTGGAAGCCACCCCGGAAAACGCGCTGAGTGGTGACTACCCGCTGTCGCGTTATTTGTACGTCTACATCAACAAAAAGCCTGATCAGCCGCTTGCACCCATCGAACGTGAGTTCATAAAGCTGGTACTATCTAAAGAGGGGCAGGAAGTTGTCGGCAAAGACGGTTACGTACCCGTCAGCGCCGCAGTGGCAGCAACTGAATTAGCGAAGATTCAATAAACTTCGCCAAACCGGCTGGCTAACTTATGACTAACTCACTTGGGGTCGGCAGACTCCCATGGCGGCGCTATTGGTCCGACAAAATCACCCGCATTGTGGTTGCGGGTGGTGGCGCCGCTGTGATTGCCGCAATCACCCTCATTTTTGCTTACCTGTTATGGGTGGTGGGCCCCATGTTTGTCCCCGGGAGTATGGAACCGGGACAGCAAGTTGCTGTGGTAGAACGTGAAACCCTTAAGGTTGATGTCAGCGAAAACGGCGAAGTGTTCAAGCGGATCAGCGCAGACGGCATCATCGAGTTTTACCAATCCACTGACGGCGCGCCGGTCGCCGCCTTCAGCCTGGGTTTCGAACTGCGTGATGCACAACGGGTATACCCCGAAGTTGATCTATACGCCCTGCAGGATCTCGACAATCAGCTGTGGTTCGTGCGTACGCAGTACATTGTCAATTTTGTAGACGGCGAACGAAAGCTGACGCCACGCATTGACTTTCCTCTGGGGAAAACCCCGCTGCAACTGCCAGCTACTGAACACTATGAAGCCCATTTGAGTAACGGACAGCTGATGGTGGCCAGTACTCAAGGGACCCAGGTAAATCTCAGCTACTACCGTAACGCGGAAATGGGTACACCGCTGCGCAATCCTCGACAAGTCCAGCTGAACGCTCAAACCCCGGTTGATCACCTCTTCCTGGGGCCACGCAACGAGTGGCTGTATCTGATCAACGCCAGCGGCGCTATCGAAGTACTGGATATTAAACCGCTGAACCGCATCACCAGGATTTACCAGGGCCAGCTGGCCGCGCCAGATGAAACACTAACCGCTGTTGATGCACTGCTCGGTCGTTATTCGTTAGTGACCAGCAACGACACCGGCCTGGTTCAGCAGTGGTCAATTTTCAACGATACAACCGGAACCCGCCTTGAGCCCATCCGCAGCTTTCAGTTACCCCAGAGCGTTCGTGAATTTGTTGGGGAACCGCGGCGCAAGGGATTTGCGGCATTAGATGAAAACGGCCTGCTCACGTTGCTGTATCCAACCTCGGGGCGTGCGATTGCCGATCTGCAGACCAGCCTTACGGCCAACACCCCCATTGCCATTGCACCGCGCTCTGATCTGCTGATCAACGCACCTGACAATGGCAGCCTCAGGACGGTGGAACTGCACAACGAACACCCCGAAATATCGTTCGGCACGTTGTGGCGCAAAGTTTGGTATGAAGGGTACAAAGAGCCGATTTACAGCTGGCAGTCCTCATCTGCTGATAATGACTTTGAACCCAAGTTCTCTCTGACGCCATTGGCTTTTGGCACGCTGAAAGCCGCTTTCTACGCGCTGCTGTTTGCGGTACCGATTGCGATCATGGGGGCCGTCTACACGGCGTACTTCATGGCGCCCAAGATGCGCAACTGGGTAAAACCGGGCATCGAAATCATGGCGGCGCTACCCACGGTGATTCTGGGATTTATCGGCGGTCTTTGGCTGGCGCCGATCATTGAAGCCAACCTGTCCAGCGTGCTTGGCATTTTTGTGGTGTTACCGGTGGGTCTGTTTATATTTGCGATCGGCTGGGCGCAGTTGCCGGAGCGTGTGGTAAAACGTCTGGCCGGCTGGTATGGACTGATTGTTATACCGTTGATCATCGCCACTGTGTACATGGCCTTCGACGTTGGTCCGTTCCTCGAACTACACCTGTTTGGCGGAGACAGCCGGGAGTGGTTCCGCGAAGTGATGGGGTTAAATTACGACCAGCGCAACGCGCTGGTGGTCGGCATCATCATGGGCTTGGCAGTGATACCCACCATCTTCTCCATAGCGGAAGATGCGATCTACGGCGTACCCCAGCACCTGACCAATGGTTCGCTGGCCCTGGGCGCCACCCCCTGGCAAACGCTGGTGAGAGTGGTTCTGCTGACAGCGAGCCCGGGTATCTTTTCCGCCGTGATGATTGGCATGGGCCGTGCGGTTGGGGAAACCATGATTGTACTGATGGCAACAGGCAACACGCCGCTGATGGACTTCAACATCTTTGAGGGGATGCGCACTTTTGCCGCCAACATTGCTGTTGAGCTGCCGGAATCCGAAGTGGACAGCAGCCACTACCGCATTCTGTTTTTTGCCGCTCTGGTCCTGTTTATTCTGACCTTCATTTTCAACACCCTGGCAGAGGTTGTCCGTCAACGTCTGCGCGCCCGATACGGTAGTTTATAGAGATGCAGCAACTACGCCTCTTTTTCAAAGACTGGTTTGCCTCCGGCGAACCTTGGATCTGGCTCAACGCGGCGGCAGTGGGCATCAGCATTACCGCGGTACTGGGTATCCTGGGACTGATTGCGTTCAAGGGATTTGCCCACTTCTGGCCCAGCGACGTGGTCACCATCAACTATGTCGACGACCAGGGTGATCAGCGCCAGGTGTATGGGGAACTGATTGAACTGGACAGTATCTCCGCACAGCAATTTGTTGAGTCCGGTGGCAACCGCGAGTGGCTGGACCCGGACCGCGACGTCATGGACCGCTGGCTGGTTAAAACCGGCAACCGACGTATCGCGCCGCCCGACTTCCGCTGGGTGTTTGACCGACAGATCAACAGCAAGACGCCTGAACCGGGTGTGATTGTCCTGGAACGGGTTGAATGGGGTAATGCCTAT
>JBCCUW010000105.1:0-10369 GCA_039196385.1 Pseudomonadota bacterium | reverse complement strand
GTTTGTGGCGGAAGAGGGCCAACTCAGGACCGGGGATGCGCATGCCCAGTTGCATTTCGTTGGCGCACATGAAGCCTCGATCGCTGCGCATGTGGCGCACGTCGTGGCACAAGGCGTACATGAAACCGGCGCCAAACGCATGGCCATTCACTGCCGCGATCGTGGGCACTGGGAACGTAATCATGCGGCTCATGAGTTTCATGAATTCATCCCCGAAGACGTCGCGATCACCCGCATCGGGATGCGCCTGGGGGTCCTGTACCCAGGCCAGATCCAACCCGTTGGAGAAGAACTTTTCGCTGGCCGAGGTGGTCACCAGAGCCGCAGCGCCTTCGCTGGTGGTCACTTCATCCAGCGCTTTATCGATCTCGCGGACAAAGGCGGTGTTCCAGCGGTTTTCTCCCGCGTTCATGGTCATTGTGAAAACATCCCCGTGACGGGCTAAATCGATCATGCCGACTCCTGGTCGATATTGGTTTTGTGAGTCCCGGCGCAGTGGGCGGCGGCCAGGGCCTCCAGGTTAGCGCGGGTTGAATCGTCGGCAGGGTAAAACATTTCGACCGAAACTTCCTCTAGAGTCACGTCAGCCGGGGAACCGAAGTGTGCGAGCATGGTGAACATGCGGTATTCCGTGTCATCTTTGCGCATCACCATCTGCACGGCAGGGTCCGGATGGGCTGACCAGACTGTGCGCCAGTCTGCGGGAGCATTAGCATGCCCCAGAATCTCTTCGATCAGCACAGGTAGCTTCTTATCTTTGGGGTTGGCGATCAAGGCCCGCCGGGCGCGGCTGAGGAAACTGCCAACCAGTTCTTCCCAGTTGACGATGAAGGGTTGAAAGCCTTTCTCGTGCAGACACAAACGCACAATCTGAAACTCCTCCGGTGCACCGATTTCATTCAGCGCGGCAAAAGGGTCAACAAACAGGCCAAAAAATCTCAGGGCTGCGTCATTGGCCATCAGCAGATTCCATTTGCCATCCAGAACCATGGCGGGATATGGCTCCTGATGTTGCAGGGTTTTTTCCAGCGCAGTGCGAAACAGCCGATGCGATTCCGCGTCAAGATTACCTTCGTCGAAGGCTGCACTGAAGCCGGCGCTCTGTAACAGGCTGTTCTGCTCTCGCAGCGGAATGTCCAGGCTGTGCGCCAGGGCGAGAACCATGGGTTTGCTGGGATTGGCCCGGCCGGTTTCCAGAAAGCTCACATGACGCTGGGATACCCCGGCAATAGTGGCAAGCTCAAGCTGGCTGACGTGGCGATGCTGACGCCACTGTTTCAGCAGGGTTGCAAAAATTGGAGTAGGTTCTGCCATAACAACCTCAATTTAAGGATGATATGGCCTAGTTTACGCCTTAGCGTCAGCAAGGCTATTACCACGAAGGTAATTGGCAGCAATACCTGTGCAGCGCAAGATGGCCTGACCTGATCGTCAGATCGTATCTTCAGATTCTTTTGAGAGACTTTTAGAGAGGGACCAAGTCATGAAAAACATATATCTATTCTGGGCTGTCGCAGGCACTGTGTTGCCGGTGCTGTGTTTCCTGGGTGTCTTCCATAGCGAAACGCCGTCGTTGCTGGGCTTTTTTCCGAGCATCTTTGTGAATGGCTGGGCGGCTGGGTTTGCGGTTGACCTGTTTATCTCGTCGGCCGTGTTCTGGGGCTATATGTTCAGTGCCAGTGACGGGCCGCGACCCACGCTGTATATCATCCTGAACCTGTGTGTGGGCCTGTCCCTGGCGCTGCCGCTTTATCTATATCACGTCACCCGGCGCAGCGAAGCTGCAGTGACGGCGTCCTGATCAGCCGCCGGTGATATCGAATCGGTTGCGCTCGCAATGGCGGTGCAGCAGCTGCCAGATCTGCCGGTTCAGAGTGTCGTCCGCGGATTCTGCCCAGGCGTGCAGCTGGATCAGTAGTTCCATGCCCTGGGCGTGCAGGGTGTTAACGTCCGTCAGGTGGAGTGAACTCGGCGCCTGGTCCATAAAAGCGCTTCGTTCAACAGCACCGGGCACCTCGTTACCCAGGCTGCGGAAGATTTCGTTGATCTCGTTGATATCGCGCATCCGGTTGTCCACGGCGCGTTCGTAGTCCTGGGCCAGGCCCAACATCAGGCCGCTGATGAGGGCCGCGTCGGCCTGACTATAGGTCGTTTGCAGATCCGGTAGAAGGCGCGTAGCTAATCGTTGGGCCAGGTCGGACAGGGTTTGTGCGGGTTCGTCTATCATTTTCCGAGCATTTTCCGAGCATTTTCCGAGCATTTTTCAGAGCGTTTTTCAGGCTAGTTCACGCCAGGGGTGGCGCGTGTTCGTGGGTGGACAGGGGCGACAGACGATCCAGCAGAATGCGATTCTGCCGGTCGATCATTGGCCAGCCGGCCATCGCTAAAATGGGCTCTTTGGTGGTGCCATGCAGATAGTCTTCAGCGGATGAAATCCAGATCGCCAGCCCTTTGAGCGATGCAAAAATCTGCCACCAGCGAAACGCTTCCCGATCTATCTTCAGGCCGCTGGAAGCTTCCCAGATCTGCATGGCCTCGGCGCGCGGCAGCAGACGACCTGCCAGATCGGGTTGATTGGACCACAATGGGTCCAGCGACCAGGCCAGATCTTCCAGCGGATCGCCGATGTGAGCCATTTCCCAGTCCAGAACCGCGGTAATGTCACCGGCCGCAGTGTAGAGAAAATTGCCCGTGCGATAGTCACCGTGCACCAGACAAAGTTGTTCGGGCGGGGCAGGCAGGTTGGCGTGCAGCCAGCGCAGCGCTGCAGCTGCAATCGGCTGTGGGTGTTGCGCGTCAGCCTCAATCACCTCCTCCCAATAAGCCAGTGCCGCTGCTGCCGGGTGTTCTGGCCGCGCCATAAAATCCTCGACGCCAAGGTCGCTGATCGGCGTGCTCGCCAGTTGTCCCAGCAGGTGCCACTTGCGTTGCCCCAGGGTCGCGAGAACCGGCTCCATGTCCGGCATCTCCAGATTGGCGGGGGATGCCTGGCCGTCCGGGACCAGCGCCATGACGGAAAACGGTCGCTCAAGCTCACCCAGGTTGGTCTCTGCCAGAGTGATTGGCTCTGGCACAGGGACCACGCCGTGGTTGTATACAGCAGCGTAGGTGCGGTATTCCAGCGCCCGCTCGGTGTCGATCAGGCTGGAGGGAGGGTCGCGACGCAGGACAATGCCAACGGGATCTCCCTCTTGCTGCAATTGGACCAGATAGGTTTCGCGGGAGGCGCCGCCGGGAATCTGTTCGATGTGCTGCAGGCTGCAGGTGGTTTGCCAGAGTTCACCCATATAGGCGGCGATGGCATTTCCTACTTGCTGCAGGCGATCACTCATGCTTGCTGCCCGGGTCCCCGTTTCTGGGGCAGGCGTGTAGATCTTTCATGCAACAACGTTACCCGAATATACAGCGCACACCAAGATTGCAATCAGCCCGGGGACAACCTAGTCTCATTGGCCGAATCAGCAGGTGGTGGAGAGCATGGCACTGACAAAATTCAGCCGCTCGGTAGCGGGCAAGGTAGCGTTTGTGACCGGCGCGGCCAGCGGTATGGGAGAAGCAACTGCAAAGCTGTTTGCGCAAGAAGGTGCAAAAGTCGCCGCTGCCGATCTTAATGAAGAGGGTCTGCAGCGGGTGGTTGGAGAGATCCAGACTGCCGGTTATGCCGCGGAGGCATGGACGCTGGATCTGTCGAATGGCCAGGCGATTATCGACGTCATAGACGCGGCGGCGGCACATTTTGGTGGCCTGGATATATTAATTAATAACGCTGGCATATCAATTTTTACGCCCATCGACGGTGATGAGTTTGAACAGGCCTGGGCCAAGACGCTGGATGTCCTGCTTACCGCGCATACCCGCACCATTCGCGCGGCTTTGCCTTACTTGCGCCAGGCAGAGCACGCCAGAATCGTCAACATTGCCTCCACTGAAGGTCTGGGTGCGACCAAATTCGGCAGCCCTTATACCGCCGCGAAGACCGGGGTGATTGGTTTGACCCGATCCCTGGCGGTCGAACTGGGCAGTGAAGGCATTACCGTGAACTGCATCTGTCCGGGGCCCATTCGCACCGGCATGACCGACGCGATACCTGAAGAACAGAAAAACGAATTTGCGCGGCGCCGTGTGGCCTTGAAACGCTATGCGGAACCCGAAGAGGTGGCCCATGGCACCCTCAACTTCTGTCTCCCTGCCGCCAGTTTTATGACTGGCGCTGTGTTACCCGTGGATGGTGGGCTGACGATAAAAAATGCCTGATCTCTAGCAGGCGCAACTGGAATTCCGCTGTGATGCGAGGGTTGCTGAAACATGTCTGACAAGCAAACGACCGGAACCACTGAGCGGGTGCCCTGGCGCACCGTCATCGCTTACGGCGCGCCGGCCCTGGGGGCCGGTTATATGTACCTGCTGTTGAGCTTGTACGTCATGAAGTTTGCCACGGATATTCTTCTGATCGCGCCCGCCGTCATGGGTGCTATTTACAGCCTCTCCCGGATGTGGGACGCCGTGACCGATCCGCTGATAGGTTATGTCAGCGACCGGACAACGCTGAAGTTGGGACGCCGGCGGACGTGGATTCTGGCCAGTTGTCTGCCCATAGCTGTCGGTTTCTACATGGTGTTTGCCCCACCCGCGAGCCTCAGCGAAGATGAACTGGTGGTGTGGATGGGGATAGCGGTCATCGGCTTTTACTCGGCCATGACGATTTTTTATGTTCCCCATTTATCGCTGGGTGCTGAACTCTCGGACAACTATCACGAACGCAGCCGTATGTTCGGTGTGCGCCACGCGGCCTACATACTCGGCAGTATTCTTTCCCTGCTCAGCCTTCATTTCCTGATCCAGGAGGAATTCTCTGCTGATGCCGATGTGCGTGGACTTGCTGCAGACCTGGGCCTGGTCGCGGTCACGATTATGGTGGTGCTTGTTCTGTTTGCCGTTGTGCGGTTGCGCGAACGGCCGGAATTTCAGGGCCGTAACAAAGCCGGTCCCTTCCAGGCATTCAAAGATGTCTGGCAGAATCCCCACGCCCGGTTGTTGCTGGTGGTAACGTTTATTGAACATGTGGGCTCCAGCGCCATTGCAGCGCTGACATTGTATGTGACGCACTATGTAGTTGGCGCGCCGACCATGGCGCCTTTGATTATTTTGGCCTACATGCTGCCCTCCAGTGCTTCCGTGCCTCTGTGGGTGCCGCTGTCGCGCCGCTTCGGCAAAATTCGCGTGTGGATCTTCGGCATGATTCTGACCGGGGTCTCGTTTGGCGCTATGTTCCTGCTGGCGTTTATGGAAAGCGAAAGCCTGCGCCTTGGCTGGATTATCGCCATGGCCGTTTTTGCCGGGCTGGCCAACGGCTGCGGTGGCACGTTGGGACCGTCGGTGCAGGGGGATGTGATTGATTACGACGAGCAACTGACGGGTGAGCGCAAAGAGGGCTCTTACTTTGCGGCGTGGAACTTTGTGCAGAAAAGTGCTTTGGGTGTAATGTTGCTGCTAACCGGCTTTGTGCTGGAGTTTTCCGGCTTTGTGCCGAATGTGGAACAAACTGAAACCACCAAACTGGCCATGCTGGCGCTGTATGGTTTGTTTCCATTGGTATGTTATGCGGTGGGTGCGGCGCTGTTCACCCGCTTTAAACTGGATGAACAGGCGCATGCGGAAATCCGCGCAGACCTGGACGCGCGTGCGGCAAACCCTGCTGCTTAGTCCCAACCTGTGCTCAGCAGGCGTGCTTAGCAGGTGTCCTTAACAGGCGTCCTGAACAAGATCGTCTAACGGCCGACAAAGTTTCCCGGACGTCGCTCCGCAACCGCTTTGACCCCTTCTTTGTGGTCTTCAGTCTGCTGCAGGCGATATTGTTCCGCGTTCTCGTGATCGGTTTGCCGACGCACCGCATCCGCCAGACCAGTGCGCATGGTGGCGCGCACCGACTTCACCGCCAGGGGGGCGTTTTCAGCAATCTCTGCCGCCAGCTTGTGTGCCTCCGCGCGCAGGTTGTCCAAGTCTGTCAGTATATCCGCCAGTCCGATGGCCAGTGCCTCTTCGCCGCCGATACGCCGACCGGTGAGAAACATGAGGCTGGCCTGTTGCTGCCCGATCAGGCGTGGCAAGGTATGCGTTAAGCCAAATCCGGGGTGAAAGCCCAGTTTCACGAAATTTGCGGTGAAACGAGCCTGAGGCGCCACGACGCGAAAATCGGGCATGACGGCCAGGCCAAACCCGCCTCCCACTGCAGCGCCCTGAATCGCCCCGACGACAGGGGTTTTAGTGTCGAACAGGCGGGTGGCGGCAGCGTAGAGCGGGTTGGGTTCCCCAGCTTTGCGATCCGCCCTTTCTTCATTGCGCGCAGCGCTGCTGAAGTCGTTACCGGCGCAGAAGTGTTTACCCTGTGAGCACAATACGATGGCGCGTACGTCGTCGCTGTCGTCCCATTGGGCAAAACAATCGGCCAGAGTCTGAATCAGCTTGATGTCAAAGAAGTTGTTTGGTGGCCGTTGAATTTCTACTTCGGCCACTTTGTTGGTAATGGTGATTCCCAGATCTTCGAATGCCATGTTTCCCCTCGTTGTCGATAATTGTGTTTGTGCAGACTGCCAAGTGTAGCGATGTTTGACCATGCGGCCGTAATTTGCAACGCTGATACGAAACGCGAATGGAGGGGCCATGCTGCAATGGCAAGTGGGTAACGTGAAGGTTACCCAGATTGTGGAGTTGACGACCGCCTCCCTGGGACCGCATCTTTTGCCCCAGGCTACCCCCGAAGTGCTGGCACAGATCAACTGGATGTCACCGTTTGTTGATGCTCAGCACCGCCTGCTGCTCAGCATGCATACCTTGATGATCGAGTCACTTGGCCAGCTGATTATGGTGGACACCTGCATCGGTAATGACAAGCCGCGCACTTATCCACGCTGGAATTATATGCAGACTGATTTTCTTGAGCGCCTGGTCCAGGCTGGTTTTGCTACCGAGCGCGTCGATACCGTGTTATGTACCCACATGCATGTCGATCATGTGGGCTGGAACACGCGGCTGGTGGATGGACAATGGCAGCCGACTTTCGAGCGTGCGGACTACCTGTTTGCTGAGGACGAATGGGCGCACTGGCGGCAGGAAGAGCAGGAGTATGGCCCGGTTATCGAGGATTCTGTGGAACCGATCTTTGCGGCTGGCCGCGCGGTACTTGTCGGCCAACGCCATCAAGTTAATGAGGAGGTTTGTCTGGAGCCGACGCCGGGCCACACCCCGGGTCATGTCAGTGTGCATATTACCTCCGCCGGCGAGGAGGCGGTGATTACCGGGGATATGATTCACCATCCCTGCCAGATCAAACATGCCGACTGGTCGAGTAGCGCCGATCATGATGCCGAGCTGGCGCACCACACCCGCGCAGACTTTATTCAGCGTTACGCCGACCGGCCGGTACTAATTATCGGCACCCACTTTGCTGGCCCGACCGCCGGTAGAATTGTGCGCGATGGGACCAGTTATCGGCTGGATTACTGAACGTTGAGCGTGCCGGTGCACAGTGGCGTAGAGATCAGGCGGGTGGAGCAGGGGGACCTGACCGAGTTTGACGCACACTTTGCCCGGCACCGTCAGGAATCCGGTCGTGGCGATATTCACTTCATGCCGTTTGCGCCAGATGCACCGGAAGCCCCCCAGGGGCTGGATCCAGTGCGCCTGCAGTTGCCACCCGACCGTCCGGGGTGGCAATGCTGTTGGGGTGCATGGCGGATAGATGCCGCGCAGCAGCCGCGTCAGATCATTGGCCACGTCAATCTCAAAGCGGGCATGTTGCGGACCCGTCAGCACCGGGTACTGCTGGGGATGGGCATTGAGCAGGCTTTCCGCGGCCAGGGCCTTGGGCGTGACCTGCTGGCTACTGCAATTCAGTTCTGTCAGCGGGTACCGCATCTGCGCTGGTTGGATCTGCAGGTGTTCGCGCACACCCTGCCGGCCTTGCGCCTGTATCATACGCTGGGTTTTGTTTAAAACGGCCGGGTGGCTGATAGTTTCCGAATTGGCAGTCAATCGATTGACGACATCAGCATGTGTCTGGACCTCAGCCAGGTTCAGGCCGGTAACTCTGCCTGATTCAGATACTGCACAAAAGGATCCGAGTCGGCGTCGGTGTGCCATTGATATTCCGTAAAGCGGCCGACCTCAGCCGCTTTATCGTCACCCCACAGGCGGGCAATAACGGCCAGCGCCATGTCCGTGCCCGCTGATACGCCGGAAGAAGTAACGTACTGGCCAGCGTCCACCCAGCGGGCGGCCTCCTGCCAGTCCACCGCATCACTCTGACTGCTGGCAAGGCTGAAGAACATCTTGTTTGATGTGGCAGGTAACCCATCAAGGAGGCCGGCTTTGGCGAAGATAGCTGAACCGGAGCACACGCTCATGTTGATTTTGTGCTGCGGACACTGGGTGCGCAGATATTCCAACATTGCCGCGTTTTCCAATTCGGGAATGGTGCCTATACCACCGGGCAGCAGCAACAGATCAAGTGCCGGAGCGTTGCTGAACGAGTAATCTGCTACGCTGCGCGGTCCCGCTGAGGATTTAACCGGGGCGCCGTCTTCGGTGATCACGACAATTTCCAGCTCCGGTCCAATACAACCGAACATCTCCAAAGGTCCGTAAGCGTCCAATAGCTCAAAATCGTTGTACAACACAGCGCCTAAACGCATGGTTTTCTCCTCGTTGAATGCATGGCACGAACATGATGCCACAGAAGCTTTGGTCAGGCGTGTTATCATGGCTGGTTTTCCCACTCAAATCAGGACTCTGTTTGGCTTCGAGAGACATCTGGCACGCCCTTTCTGTGCGCAACTTTCTCTGGTTATGGATAGGCAGCCTGGGCTCATCCTTTGCCATGAATATGCAGATCATTGCGCGCGGCTGGCTGGTCTATGAACTGACCTCGTCTCCCATAGCACTGGGCTGGGTGACCATGTCTTTTATGGTGCCTACCGTGCTGTTTTCCCTGTATGGCGGCGTGCTGGCGGACCGTCTGCCGAAGAAAAAAGTCATTGTCTGGGCGCAGGCGCTGAACTGTATCGCCACGCTGATTATGGGGGGGGATTATCTTCAGCGGTACGGTGACGTTCTGGGATTTCCTGTGGTTTGGTTTTTTTAACGGTACGGTGCTGGCCTTGTCGATGCCCGCACGGCAGGCGTTTGTGCCCGAGCTTATTCCCGAACGGCTGGTCTTCAGCGCCATGGGCCTGAACACGACCAGTTGGAATCTGGCCCGCATTGTTGGTCCTGCCCTGGCCGGCTTTCTTATTGCCATCATCGCCGGCGGTGACAAAACCTCTACGTTTGGCGTCGGCGTGGTATATCTTGTTATCGCCGCGCTCTACTTCATCTCCGCGGTAACCATGCTGTTTATCGGCAAAACGCCCCGCGTGCGACCAAAACGCAAAGCGGATGCGTGGCGTGATATGAAAGAAGGTCTGGTCTACGTGCGCGATCACCCGCCGGTGTTTGGCTTGATTGTGCTGTCAATTATCCCATTCCTGTTCGGCATGCCGTTGAATACGCTGTTGCCCGCGTTTAATCACGACGTGCTTGGGGGCGGGGCGGATGACCTCGGTTGGCTGGTTTCGGCGATGGGCGCTGGCGCCATTGTCGGTTCACTCATGATGGCCACGATGGGTGACCTGCGGCGTAAATCGTTCTGGCTGATCGTGACCTGTGTTGCCTGGGGTGCAGCGACCGTTGGCTTTGGCATGGGCCAAACCAGCTGGGTGGTTATTTCGCTGATCATGGTGATCGGCTGGATCAGCAGTTGGAACATGTCGCTGAATCGCGGCATGTTGCAGATGCAGGTGGACGACCATATGCGCGGCCGCATCATGAGCATTGACATGATGTCCCACGGACTTATGCCCTTAGGGGTCTTTCCAATTACCTTTATCGCAGAAAGTTACGGTGTCGGCATTGCCCTGCAGGTGAGTGGCCTGGCCTTCATCGCGCTGACGGCGCTGAGCGTGATGTTTATTCCTTCGGTGCGTGAAACTGATCGGGCGCGTCGGCGTGCCAGTGAAGGTGCAGAGGGTTAGGGCATTGCTAGGATAGTCTACGGGACTTCCCACCGGTGATACGTGGTAGTGGGCAAGCCCAGCGATTCCGGATCGCTGTGAATACGTCCTGTACGCTGCCCGGCGACATCCTGTCGCCGAGGCTCCGGTATCGCTGGTCTTGCCCACTTCGCGAGGCTCTCCGGTGATCTGAGGTGGTGGCCAATCCCAGCGATTCCGGATCGTTGTGCTCACTCCGAGAACTCCAAGAGGTTGCTCATCTCAAGACCTTTGGAGCGCGTTTAACACCACCAACCGTGCGTAAACGTCGACCCCAATCCCGC
>JBCCUW010000104.1:0-10376 GCA_039196385.1 Pseudomonadota bacterium | reverse complement strand
TGCACCTTCCCCCGTATAGGGCAGATGATACATGTCACCGTCAAACTGAGCCGGCCCCTGCCGCGCAAAAATCTGCCGCATGATAGCCACGTACTCTTTCAGACGCGTTACGGGCTTGCCGTAAGCAACACCGTGCCAACCTTCGACCACTTGCGGGCCCGAAGCGCCCAGACCAACAATAAATCGGCCGCCAGAAAGTTCAGCCAGGCTCATAGCGGTCATTGCCGTCATGGCCGGTGTACGCGCGGGCATCTGCATAATGGCGGTACCCACCTTCATTTTTGTCGTCTGCGCGAGAATCCACGCCGCCGGTGTCACCGCGTCGGAACCATACGCTTCAGCCGTCCAGATGGATTCATAACCCATGGCTTCCGCCTGCTTAATGGCATCGATGGGAATACTCATTTTGCGGCCGGAATAACCGGATATCAGTCCTAGCTTCATATGTGTCTTGCCTTAAGTAGAATAGCCGGACAATATTACCATTGTTCAACTCCCGGGTTTACCGGGATTGCGGAGCATAACCATCAGCGACACACCCGCCTCGCCCCCATCGCCATCCTCTGCAACTGGTCCTGATCCTGGCCCTGCACCTACCCCCGCAGGCGCAGCGACAACACCTGCAGATGATCACGCACGGCCCGAAGTGACCAACGTGCAGCTGAACCCACTGTCTGTGCAGGCGACCAGCCTGGTCCGCTCCATCGACGCCCTGTCCACCATCTTCTGGCTGTGTTTTCTAGGTTTTTTCCTGTCCCTCTTTTTTGCCGGGCTTGCGCAGCTGGAAGACAACACCTACACGGACTATCTGTTTCTGGGTGAAGACCAGGTACCCAAGGCGATCCTGCCATTGGCCAGTCTGTCATTTGCCGTGTTTGCCTTCTGGCTGGTGGCCAACCGATTGCAGATGCTCAGCTATGTACTGGGTACTACCAATCTGTCGTTCACCATGGTCCGGGACATTTTTCACCTCAACCCCCCGGTGCTGCATATTTTTGATCGCAGCAATGAAAACCCGTGGTCACCCATCTCCGGGGTCAGTGTCTTTGTGTTTATCTGGTCCATCTTCTTCGGCAACGCAATTGCGCTGGTATGGGCCGGGGTTGTGCAGCAAAGCGCCAGCCTGTCCGAATTCGACCCGGTGTTGATGACAATCTACGCCATTGCCTTTGTAGGTGTGATCGTATTTGGCGCGCGCTCCATCACGCCACCACTACGTGCCATCCTGAAAACTCTGCATGGCATTGACTTCCGCCTGGGCTGGCAGCGCCACTGCATGGCATTCCTGCTGATTGCCATCACATTTACCGTGAATGAGTTTGATCAGTTCTCCGCCATGGTCGAGCAGGAGGACAACCTGTTGGGTCCTGCTTACGCCAATGCCATCGATGGAGAAACCCTGTATCTGAAAGGGATTGAGGTGAGCCTGTTCGGCATTGACGCGGTGGAGCGCGATCAGGTCTGCCAGAACCAGACCGGCGCTGACTACCCGTGCGGCAACAACGCCACCCAGGCGCTGCAAAGTCTGGTGCAGAAAGAGCAGGTGATCTGTCTACCCATCGTCAGTATCAATGATCGCCGTATTCTGGGGGTGTGCGAACTGCTGTCTGGCAAATCTACCCCTACTTCCGCAGAAGAGTTTATTGATGAGTACCGGCCCCATAACCTGTCACGACTGATGGTGGTCAACGGCCATGCCATTGGCATTGGCGCCGGTGCAGATATCTTCGACGAAGAACAGCTTGAGGCACAAACCCTGCGCAAGGGTATCTGGCAGGGTTCGTTTGTACCGCCGCGCCTGTGGCGCAATTCAAACTGAGCGGTGACGTTACAACAGCTTCGCCAGACAGTGGTCGAGGATATTCAGAAACTCGTCTATTTCCGCTTCACTGACCCGCAGCGAAGGCATGAGGCGCAATACATCCGGACGGGGGCTGTTCAGCAACAAACCCTGCTGGAAGGCATAGTCAGCAACCTCAGCGCCAAGAGGCGCACCTAAAACAAGGGCATACAACAAACCGCAACCCCGAACCTGCACGATCTGATGCACGCTTTGCAGCCCCTGCAGGCCGGCGACCAGGTAAGCCTCGCGCTGCCGCACGGTGGCCAGAAATTCGGGTTGATTAACTGTGTTCAAGACCGCCGCGCCAACCGCAGTTGTGAGCGGATTACCGTTGAACGTGCCACCCTGGTCGCCAAACTCAAACACCGCCGCGCGCTCATTCGCCAGCGTCGCCGACAGCGGCAAACCACCCCCAAGGCCCTTACCCAGCGTGATAATGTCAGGCGTGACATGCACCTGCTGAAAATGGCACAGCGTCCCGGTGCGACCAAAACCGGTCTGAATCTCGTCCAGAATAAGCAGCAGATTGTGCTGGTCGGCGAGCCTGCGTAAACCTTGCAGATAACCTTCCGGCGGCACCACAACACCGGCTTCGCCTTGAATCGGCTCCACCATTAACGCCACAGTTTCGCCATCTATGGCATCTGCCATGGCTTGCAGGTCGCCAAACGGCACCTTGTGAAATCCCTCAACGTACGGCGGAAACAGACCGTCCCAGCCCGGTTTGCCGCTGGCCGCCATAGTTGCCAGGGTGCGCCCGTGAAAGCCATTGTGGGTCGAGATCACCCGAAAACGCCCGGCACCTTGCGACCGGCCCCATTTGCGCGCCAGTTTAATCGCCACTTCGTTGGCTTCTGCACCGGAATTGGAGAAGTGCACCTGCGCCATGCCGGTAACGCTCACCAACTGCTCCGCCAGATCGAGTTGTGGCCGGTTGTGCAAGGCTGGGCTGGGGGTAATGAGCGTTTGAGCCTGGGCCGTAACCGCTTGCGCTACCTCATGCGGACAGTGACCCAGACAGTTGACCGCCCACCCCTGAATAAAGTCCAGGTAACGGCACCCTGCTTCGTCCCACAGATAACTCCCCGCACCACGCGCCATCACTGCTGCCGGGCGCGGCGTAATTTTCATCAGCCTGTCGTGCAGAGAAAGGGGTTCAGAAAGGGGGCCAACAGGGGTTTCGAAAGTGTTCATGACATCTCCATGCTTTAGCAGTTGGGCGACGCCACGAAGCCTTGGGCCGCCCGTTCGGTTTGGGCGGCTCCTAGTTGATTCAGCTTAACAGATCATCAACGGCCACCCACAGGGTGCCGCTGCACGGCGATCTTCTGCAAATCTGATATCTGCAGGATCGGTATGCCAGAGGTTCTGTTTGGTGACTGAAATCAACATGCGGCAAGTGTGCGCATGGTCCGCACGGCGGTCAAGCCGTTGTGCGATTTTTTGTGCGGCAGTCTACTTCGCCGATCAGGTGACTGATCAGCCTGTTATACCGTGCCGTTGCGCCAGGTAGTGCATGATATCGAGTGATTCAAACATCCACTCCACCTGCTCCGGCTCACCCGCAGCACCCTGGCGCGCAATGCGCAAGCAGGGCACGGTGGTGCGACGGGTGTTTTCCAACAGTTCCCGGAAGGCAGCCTGATCCTGATTCACATCGCGCAAGGGCACTTCAATCCCATGCTGCTCCAGGAACGCGCGCACGCGATAACAAAAACCGCATATATCCGTTTTAAACAACTGATAACTTTCGGTGGGCTGATTCTCTGGTGCTTGTGGAGACTGTGGCATGGCGTTTCGTTTAACTGAATTATAGCAGCCCGACACTTTAACGCTTTTTTACGCTGGTACCGAGCATTTTCTATTGGGTAGAATGCCGCTGCATTCAGCGCTCCGTTCCCGACCCTTATCCCGACGAAAGGCAAACATGGCACGCAAAGCAAAAGACAAAAAAGTCATCATGGCCCGCAACACAATCTTCGCATTTGTGTCGCTGCTGGTTATTTTAATTCTCGGCTTTGGCACCTACGTCAGTACCGGCGGCGGCCAGCCGGATGGCATCGTTGCGGATCGTGACTACCGCGAATTGCCTAACCCGCGTCCCGTGCGCCCAGGCGAACCGATCCGGGTGGTGGAATTCTTCAGCTACGCCTGCATTCACTGCAAAACCTTCGATCCGGTACTGGATGAATGGGCTGAAGAACAGGCGGATGATGTTAAAGTAGAACGTCAACCTGCCAGCTTTTCGCCGATCTATGCCCTGCTCGCCCAGAGTTTCCTGACCCTGCAGGCTGCGGATGTACTGGAGCAAAACCATGTGCGGATGTTTCGCGCCATTCATGACAGCGGGCGCCAGTTTCTCACGCCACAAATGGTGGCGGACTTTGTTGACGGCCGCGGTATCGACGGTGATGAATTTCTGCGCCAGTTTAATTCGCCCGATGTCAGGCGCGCCATGCAACGTGCCGAGCGCGAACAGCGTGAATTTCAAATCAGCTCAACGCCATCGTTGGTGGTTAACAACAAATACGTTGTGCCCATGACAGGCGGCCAGAAACGAGCATTGGAAGTCACCGATCACCTCGTTGCGATCGAGCGCGCAGCGCGAGCTGCCGAATAAGAGCGCGCAGCGCGAGATCAGGAATAGGAGCGCGCAGCGCGAGCTGCCGAATAAATCCAAGCCGATCCGACATCCGGAAAAGTTCGGACCCTACACTTTATACCGCTGTCTACGTATTGCGGACCTCACCTTGTTTAGCTCAGCTTGGGGGTTTTACAAATGCCAGCCAATGTAATAATGTAATTCATTATTACATTTCTATACTGCAGGCATTCGTCACATGGCCCTCACCGAACCACTCAAACTCAAAGGTATGCCGGGCTCGCCATACACCCGCAAGATGCTGGCGTATCTGCGCTTTCGACACATCCGCTACGAACTGTTGATCGGTGATCGCAGCAGTGAGCTCGGCTTACCACAACCCAAAGTTGAGCTGCTGCCGACATTTTATCTGCCCGACAGCCACGGCGAGATACAGGCAGTTGTAGACTCGACACCTCTGATCAGGCGTTTCGAAGCCGAATTCCAGGGGCGCGCCGCTATTCCAGAAGACCCGATACTGCAATTTCTGAACTATCTGATCGAAGACTACGCTGACGAATGGCTGACCAAGGCCATGTTCCACTACCGCTGGTACTATGCACCGGACATCAAAATGGCAGGCGCCATACTGCCGCGCTGGCGACAGATTCAGGCTTCAGACAGCGATTTGGAAAAACTCACCAACTATATTGCTGAACGGCAGATATCAAGGTTATACGTTGTCGGCTCGAACGATGTCACCGCGCCGGTCATAGAAGCCAGCTACCAACGTTTTCTGGGCATCATGGACAACATTATTCGAGCGCAGAGGTTTGTCCTGGGCAGCCGCCCCTCTTCCGCAGACTTTGGCATCTACGCCCAGCTGACCCAACTGGCTAAATTCGACCCGACCCCGGCCGCCATCTGCATGGATCAGGCACCCCGCGTATACGCCTGGACGGATCTGGTTGATGATCTTTCCGGTGCACCCGTGGCAGACGACGCCTGGATGTCGGTGGATCACATCCAGACCGTGCTCGGCGACCTGCTGCAGGAAATCGGCCGCACTTACCTGCCCGCCCTGCTGGCCAACGCTGAGGCACTCACCAATGGACAGAAAGACATGCAGGCGAGTATCGACGGACAACCCTGGGAACAACCCGTCTTCCCCTACCAGGCTAAATGCCTGCAGTGGATCAGACAAGAATTCGAGAAACTGGCGCCCGCAGCGCAGCAACCACTAAAGGAACTACTGACCAGCAACGGCTGTGCCGGCTTGATCGGAAACTGAATAATGAAAAAGATGCTCTATCTGGTCTTGATCCTTGTGGGCGTTATCGCGGCCCTGGGCGGCGTTCTGTACACCAGCCCCAGCGCCCAGGACTTAGTTTTCAAACGCGCCATCACAGCGGTGCTGGGCCGGGATGCTGGTGAAATTGACGGCCTGCGGGTGGTGGTGTGCGGTAGCGCTTCACCGTTAGGCAACGACCCCTCCCGCGCGCAGGCCTGTATTGCAGTGCTCACACCGGAGCACTTTTTTCTGTTCGATGTCGGCGCCCGTTCGCCCGTACGCATCGCCCAGGCAGCCCTGCCCATGGCGCGGTTGGACGGCGTGTTTCTGACCCACTTTCACTCAGATCATATCGCCGGTTTGCCCGACGTAAATCTGGCTTCGTGGGTGCAAGGCCGTACCGGCCCATTGCAAGTATATGGTCCCACCGGGGTTGCCTCAGTGGTCAACGGACTGAACAGCGCATATGCCCTCGACCGCAGCTACCGCACCGCGCACCACGGCGCACAGCTGCTGGCCCCAGACCGCGGCTACATGCAGCCAAATACATTCAACCCCGGCACCGTGGTCTGGCAGGACGCTGAAGCAACTGTCACTGCGTTCCCCGTATCTCACCCTCCAATCGAACCTGCGGTCGGATTCCGGGTGGACTACCGCGGACGTTCAGTGGTGATCTCGGGTGACACGAATGCAGCGGACAGTCTGTTTGAGGCGGCAGAGGGCGCAGATTTACTGTTGCACGATGCCCTGTCGCGTACGTTGCTGGATCCCATGATTGCAGCGGCAACGGAGCTGGAGGTGCCGGTTCTGCCCAGGATCATGACCGACGTCATCGACTACCACGCTGACGCCAGCACTTTGCCGGAACGGGTAGCCGCCGCCGGCATTCAACAGCTGGTGCTGTATCACATGGTCCCCGTGCCGCCGAATGCGCTGGCCGCGCGCATCTTTCTGCGCGATCTGCCAGATGGGGTGATTCTGGCAAATGATTTACACACGTTCGATTTGCCACCCGACAGCACCGAGATACGCATCAGTGAACCTTAAGACGAGACTCCGTTCGGTTGCCATGCGACACATGGCCTCACCCGGGCAGTTGGAGAAACAACGCACCAGGGCAAAACACCTGCGCGAGAAAGACGGTGAACCCGCGACAGTCCACTACTTTCATCAAGTGGATGATCCCTACAGCCATCTGGCGGTGCAAAAGCTGGATCAGCTGCGCGCTCACTACCAAATCACCTTTCAGCCGCATCTGGTGAGCCAGTCTGAACCGTCTTATCAGGGCAGCGCAGACCACTTTACGCACTGGGCCCGCGCTGACGCGGTCAGCGTTGCGGCAGATTACCAAACCAACCTGCCGGAAAACCTGCAGCCACCGGAACCCACACAGATAGCTCAGGCCAACGCAGTGCTGGCACATCATCTTGATTCGGACGAGTTCGCCAACAAGGCTATTGAGGTTGGCCATGCACTCTGGGCCGGCCAGCCAATCAACGGTGAGTCAGCACAGGGTGACGGCGCCCCGCAGGTGGAAGAAGGTAACGCACTGCGGACCAGGCTGGGACACTACCAGGGTGCAATGTTCTATTTTGACGGTGAGTGGTTCTGGGGTGTCGATCGTTTGCGCCTGCTGGAAGAGCGCCTGATTGCCGAAGGTTATCAGCGCGAAGCGGGGCCAATATGTGTCCCCCAACCTGAGCCGCCCGATACCACCAGCCTGGATACGAGCGGCCTGCTGCTCGAGTATTTTCCTTCGCTGCGCAGTCCCTATACAGCAATCGGACACCAGCGCGTGTTAGACATGGTGCAGCGCACCGGGGTCCCGCTATCCGTGCGGCCAGTGCTGCCGATGATGATGCGCGGTATCCCAGCACCCCGCGCCAAACAGCGCTATATCATGATGGACTCCGCCCGCGAGGGCCGCGCTTTTGGTGTGCCGTTCGGCAAAATTGTCGACCCGTTCGGCCCCCCGGTGGAACGCGCATTCGCCTTGTTTCCCGGCGCGGCGCAGCTCGGCAAGCCCATGGAGTTTGTGACAGCCTACCTCCAAGCCGCATGGTTCGACGGGGTCGACATTACAAAAACAGCTGGTCTCCAACAAGTTGCTGACCATGCCGGGCTCGAGTGGCAAGCGCTCAATCAGGCTGCGCAAGACAACGACTGGCGAAGTACGCTGGATGACAATCTGGAGGTTATGCTAACGGAAAATCTGTGGGGTGTACCCAGTTTCCGGGTGAGCGGCGGCAACAGCTCGACGGCCTATGCCTGCTGGGGACAGGATCGTATCTGGCGGGTCGAAAACGAAATTGCCAGGAGAGTTTGAGTATTCAATCCAAACAAGTGAACAGCGTGAACACAGACAGCCGCCGTGCCCGCAGCGAGGCCACCAAGAATGCATTGATGCGTGCAGCGGAGAAACTGATTGCGGAACGCGGGGTGGAGAACATATCCATCCGCGAAATCGTGAGCGCGGCTGAGCAGAAAAATGAATCCGCCCTGCAGTATCACTTCAAGAACCTGAGTGGTTTGTTACGGGCCATCCACCAACAGCGCTCGCTGCAAGTACAGAACCAGCGCAGCACCATGCTGGCGGAACTGCAGGCGACCACACCAACTCCGCAACTGCGACAGTTGTGCCTGCTGATGATTGGCCCGGCTTTCACGCTGGCCCGCAACGATCTGGACTTTCGCCGCTACGTCAAAGCTTTTGGCCACGAACTGGCTATCAGCGAGGCATCCCCGCTGCAACAGGTCAGCCGCCACGGCGGTGGCGGCGCCAGCGGGCAACAGGTAAATGACTTGCTGCGCGCGGCTTTGCCGCATCTCGAAGACGATGCCTATCGGGCGCGCATGGAGGCGGCCATCATGCTCTGCTCAGCCTCCATGTACCATCAGGCGAGACAGAAAAACGCTTTCCGCGGCCGCCAGGCGGATCTGTTTCTGGCCAATCTGCTGGACGCCCTGGTGGGCCTGCTTGGCGCTGCGGTTTCCGCTGAAGCAAAAGCCCTGCACAACCCGGAGTAACCCATGCAGATATTGCGTACCCCTGACACATGTTTTGAGAATCTGTCTGACTATCCCTTTGCACCGCACTACACCACGATTCAAACCCAAGATGGGAGTGACTTGCGTATCCATCACCTCGACGAAGGGCCGGCAGACGGCCCCTTGGTGTTGTGTATGCACGGCCAGCCCGTGTGGAGCTACCTGTACCGCAAGGTTATCCCCCATCTGACCGCTGCGGGCATGCGCGTGATTGCGCCGGATCTGGTTGGTTACGGCAAATCCGACAAACCGGCCGCACGGGAAGATTACAGTTACACCCGGCAGGTGGATTGGATGGGAGCCTGGCTGACCACCAACAACTTCTCCGATATCACGTTCTTCGGCCAGGACTGGGGCGGGCTCATCGGCCTGCGCCTGGTGGTGAACCATCCGGAACGTTTTGCCCGGGTAGTGATTTCCAACACGGGACTGCCGTATAACCCGGACCTACCCGCTGAAGTGGTGCAGAAGGTAGAAGCGTTTCGCGCTAACGCGCCGACCCCCAGTCTGATTGAGATGCAGCAGGCCTTGAGCGGCATGGGCGACGCAGAGCCGGCGCAAAAATTCGCCTACTGGCAAAAATGGTGTTGGGAGACCGACAATCTGCCCATCGGCTTTATCATGTCCATGTCTATTGAGCAGCCGTCGCGACCCATGCAGGCGCTGAAGTTCTTAATGCACAAGCTGGGTTCCACCTCGCCTCTGCCAACCGCCCTGGCACGGGCTTACGACGCACCGTTTCCCGACCCCAGCTACAAGATGGGACCGCGGGCAATGCCTAGTCAGGTGCCGACACTGCCCACCTCTCCTGAACTGGAGGCACAGCGAGAAGCCTGGGAGTTTTTTGCGTCTTTTGACAAGCCGTTCCTCTGCGCATTTGCCGACAACGACCCGGTGACCCGGGATGGCGAAGCCCTGTTTCTGGAGCGTGTGCCGGGCTGTCAGGGACTGCCGCATACCACGATTAAGGGCGGCGGCCATTTTGTGCAGGAAAATGCCCCCGAGCAGGTGGCGCAGGTCATCATTGATCTGATCAGAAGTACCTGAAGGACGCAGATGCAATGTACAAGTGGCTGAAGCGAGTGCTGATTGGGGTATGCGGTTTGGTTGTGCTACTGGCCGCAGGTTTTTCGTTTGTCGTATTTTCCGCGCGGCCACCCCTCACCATCGATACTGCCACCCTGGCCGGAGATGGCAGCAGCATCAACTATTGCAGCCTGCCGGTGTTAGATGGCAGCGGTAAAAGGGCCGCTGAGATCGCCAAAGCCAATACACCGGGATGCAGTTACAGCCACTTCCCGCTACCCGTGTTACGTAATTGTACCGAACCGCTGCCGAGCGAAGCAGCAGACTTGCGGGGCTTGTGGATTGGCGTAACCGGTAAAGTCGGCCATGTTGAACGTATCGAACAGTGTGGCAGCCGGGTGGTGGTGACCAGCAGTGGCATCATTCACGACTCCGGCCCGAACAGTACGGCAGGCCACAACACCGATGATACAGAAGGCCGTGTGCTGGTCACCCTGGGCGGGCAGGCGTCGTGAATGATGCCACTGCTGGTCACCACCACCCGGCTGCCACACTGTTCGATACGTTCAACATGGCCGACTTTACCG